>JAJYVQ010000015.1 GCA_021791915.1 Actinomycetes bacterium
TTAGTTTATTTTAGGTGAAATTAAATATAAATATTTAATAATTAAATGTTTAAATTATCTGATTTTAAGATAAACGATATATACGGTCTCGCTTCAAAATTTAAGTGCCTTACTTAAAACAATCTATTCACAACTTGAGCTGTGTTTAAACTAAGGTATTTAGAACCAACCGCTAATCTATAAACTGTTTGATAGTTTTATTGATCTGACTTGTCTTCAGCCTTTTTATTTTCGGCCTCTTCGCCTTTTGAGCCTTCTTCTAGACCTTTTTTAAACTCGTGTGTTGCCGAACCCAAACCTCTAGCAAACTGAGGTAACTTGGATCCACCAAAGAATAGCACCACAACCACAACCACCAAAATTATAGCTCCATCGGGACCTATTATATTTGCAACTATATCTGACATATTTACTCCGTTAATATGATACTAATTCGTATCTTATTTCAATTTTAGATTAGTTTTTTCGACAATATTCGTTTATCCAAACATTTTAAAGGTTTTTATTAAATCAAACTGAGACAATTAACCTGAGACAATCAAACATCGCTAATTTAACCTTTAATTGAAATATTAACAAATTCAATTAAGAATTGCCAGTCGAGAATTCTTCTAAATTACACCAAAGCCTTATTTTATTGAACAATTTTAACTTTAAAATTGGAAATTTATTTAGTGTTCTTAGCCTGCAATCAGAATTCCCAGTATTAATACTATTATCGCCGAAGTACCCGCTATCGAACCTGAAACGGCAAGAACTTTTCTGTCCGAAGTTTTGCCGTGGACATATGCGGCTACACCCGTAACTACAACCAAAAAAATCTTAACGCTGAAAACAATTTTCCAAGACAACGTGGCTGAACCTATATTAATCGACGAAATATTCCAAAGCCCCGTCAAAATTAGTACTATAAATGCTGGCCAAGCCATTTTGGCAAATTGGTTGGCAATTGATTTAACCGTTTTTTGGTCAAGGCCTCGTAGTTTTGGGACCAGACCCGCCATTACTATTTGACCTCCGACCCAGATCGCCGCTGCAAGTACGTGTAATGAAAGCCTGATTGCATCCAATGCTGGTGCAAGTTGAATACTATTCGAATCTGCTAATACGTTAACCATAACTACTAAGTTTAATTTGTAAAAATCCCTCTGTTTTAAGTACGGTTTTAGATAACAAAATGCTCATTAGCTATATATCGATCAAACGTAAGTTGCAAGGCAAGGAAAACTCAAATACAACTATCTAAATCAGCGACTCTTCTTCTATCTTTAATTTTTGGGGAGACATTTTAGATATTTACCTACAGTATATATAGATTTACACCGAGTACTAGATCTATAACTCTCCACTCAGTATATCGGTTTATAGCTTCAGTTTACAAGATCAGTTTTAACAATTTAAAAGCTTCTTGTTAAAAAGTCTGTTGTTAAAAAGTCTTGTTGTTGTCAGAAACATTTGATTTTGCAAGATTATTAATTCAAAGAAACAAGATGCAGAATTATTAGTTGTACCTACCTTAAATCTTGGTTTGACAGATTCTATTTTTAAAAGTATAGATACCTACAGTTATAAAACATAACATATATCTGCAAAACTTTGCAATGGCTACAACTTTACCTATTAATACTTATGTATTAATACTGATATTTTACCTCGATTATTCTTTAAACTAGAATTGTTTTAGCTTGAAAATATAGTAGATGAATTTAGACCTGCTGAAATTATATTGGGCTCCAGTTTGGCTTTCTTTTTTCGGCAAAAGCAACGGCTCCCTCCATGGCATCTGGTGAAGTGAAGATCTCTCCGAAGGCAGCATCTGAGATTTTCCATGCAGTCTCTTCGTCAGTTCCAAATGTTTCATACATTACTTTTTTAGAGTTTCTCACGGCGATTGGTGAATTTTCGGCTATTGCGTTTGCGAGTTTAACCGCTTCGTCCAGTACCGAACTTTGATCGACCACGCGATTTACAAGCCCTAGTTCGAATGCTCTATTGGCATCAATAGGATCTCCAGTTAAAGCCAATTCAAGGGCAATTGACAGAGGAAGTCTTTTCTGAAGCCTTATAAGACCTCCACCTCCAGCAATAAGTCCTCGTTTTGCTTCAGGAATTCCAAAAATAGCGGTAGTCGAAGCTACTACCAAATCACAAGAAAGCATTATTTCACAGCCTCCCGCAAGAGCTGCCCCATTAACTGCAGCGATAATAGGTTTTGACAACTTTCTTTTAGCAATACCAGCAAATCCGTATTTGGGAGAAGCTATCTCACCAACCTGACCAGAAGCAAATGCCTTTAAGTCCATCCCAGCACAAAAAGCTTTGTCGCCAGAGCCAGTAATTATGATGACCCACACATCTTTATCGTTTTCAATCTCTTCTAATGCATTCCCAATTGCGGTAGATGTCGGACCGTCAATCGCATTTCTGGCTTCAGGTCGGTTAATGGTAATAATTTCAATGTGGTCTCTTTTTTCCCTAAGGATAGACATCATTTCTCCTAACTTAATGTTTAAATTAATTCAACAACTATAAACTAATATGCTACCAAAATCTGAGCCGTTAATTCAACTTGACACAAATCCTAACTAATTCCATCGGAAAACATACTAAATTTCGTACCACTTAGCAGGGTCGGACCGCAACGCAACTTTTTTACCTACAAGTTCAACTTCCTTATAAGCATTAATATCACTTTCTCCGCAGGTTAATACTGTTCTAGTACCATCTTCCAAATCGATGATTGCAGGAACTGTATATACACTGCTGTCGGGACCATATGCTGGACTAGCAGCTACGATTACTCCAGTTTGAGGAGTCACTTCTGTTGCGGGAATGACCTTTAACTCCTTGGAATCGATCTTTAGTTGTTCGGTAGAGGTATCCCCTAAAACGAATCCATCTTTAGGAGGCTTATCTGAATAAATACCGTAAGAGTGTTTTGTAACATACCAACCCAATCCGCTTATAAGTCCATATCCTCCGTTGTTCAATATTTTGTCTGTCATTGCGGCAATTGAATGTGTTACGTAGTTGTTTCCCGGCCCTCCAAAGTAGGGTAAACCTCCAGTTACCGTAAAACCTCTGGGATCTTTGGTGGAAAGCCCTAACGCATTTATTGCCAATTGTACCGCAGAAGGAAAGCAGGAATATAGATCTATATAATTTATGTCATCGATTGAAAGTTTACCTGCATTCAACGCTGCTGTTGCTGCAAGTTCAATTCCTTCAGATTCGTCAAAAATTGGACGCGCCGAAAAGTTCCAAATGTCAGTTGTATTTGCACCAGAATGGACATAAACTACAGAATCTTCAATGTTTAACTCTTTTGCTACCGCTAAGCTTGTCAATATTATCGCAGCCCCTTGATCCGACCCAAGGAAAGCACAGTGAAGTTTCAAATATGGATCCGCTATCGGCCTATTATCGCCGTTTATCGTAGAAAGCTCCGAAGAACTATACTCTTTTTCAAACCACGAATACTTATTTTCTGAAGCCACTTTGCTAAACGGAGCAAATAAATCCGAAACATACTTTCGCTGCTCTAATATATTTCTTCCGTATTTAACGGCCAAAGCAGACTCAAAAAGAGGATACACGTGAACTGGCGAAATTAGTCCAGCATTAGCTTCAATATCTGAAACTCCTATTCTCTCATCGCCAATCAGAATATCTTGTTTATCGACATAGCCCTCGTCGACCTTGTCCAAATTATCCAATACCTTGTGTGGTTTGTCCTGTGATTTTAACTTTTTGTAATTTTTTGCGGAAGCAAATGCTTCGGCTCCAGTAATTAATACAGCTGAAAGTTTACCTTCTACAATTTCTTTTGAATAGTTGTTTACTAGATACTGAGGAGTATTCCCCCCGACGGTTGTATAACAGCACTCCACATTTTCAATACCGAGCTTACGGGCCAATGTAGCTGCAGGAGCTTCAACTTTTTTCCCCAAAATATTGACCACAACCACTCTATCGATGAACTGTTGAATTTTACTTACCTTTGATTTGGAATTAGCACCTTTAATTGCAAGGTTTGCCGCTTCCTCCAGCAAATCCTGTGCGGATTTAATCTCATCTGATTTCCAAGTTATTTGACCAGCAGAAATAATTACTGGAATATTCTCTGATTTCATGTTATCCTTTCTCTTGAATAATGTTTTGACGCGGTATTATCCCAAACATAATTAACTCGGTAATAAATACCGCCAAGTCGTGAGCGGTCATATTGTCATCGGTTAAAAACCTCCGATGAGCGAACTGGGTAATTAAAGAAGTAATTGCAAATGCAATCAACTTGGGCGAACCTTGTATCACATTTCCTTTTTTCTGATAGTAGGAAATATTTGTTTCAATTAACTTTGAAAAACCGCTATAAATATTGTATAGATGGGCTTCAAATCGATCCCCCAAAGCAAGCGAATCTCTAAAAAGCAGTCTGAGAAGCTCTTTGTTTGATTCAAAGAAAATAAGTGTGGCTTCAATGGCAGCAATCAGTGCGGAAGGTGGATCAAAATTCTTGGAATTTAAATTTATTTGATTTTGAATATATACTCTCAGTTCGTCTTCTTCAAAAGTCATCAATTCCTGAAATAGACTTTCTTTCGAATCGAAATACCAGTATACAGACCCATAAGACAAATTTGCGACTTTTGCTATATCGGATATGGAAGTTGAGTTATATCCATATTCTGCGAACACCTTTTTTGCTGCAATTAATATCTCTTGTCGTCTACGCTCTTTTTCATCTTTAGAATTAGCACGTCGTATCAGACGCGTTGGAATTTCTTCAAGCTCTTTATCGTTGTTTGAACTTTCTTGATCAAGCTTCACTGTCGCTTAATATCCTTAAAGGGTACATCTTTATCAACTTCGATTTCTCTGGGCAATCCGAGTATACGTTCTGCCATTTGGTTACGCAAAATTTCGGAAGTACCACCTTCGATAGTATTTGCACGTGCGCGCAAAAATCTTGACGAGATAGCTTCAGCAGTTTTGTCATTTTTGGTCCAAGCAACCGACCGTAGCCCGTTAGCATCCACGGTGAAAATAGATTTTCTTTGATTGTACTCTGCATTAAATACCTTGTTTACTCCACCTTCAGGACCGGGAGTTTCACCTTTCATTCGCTTAACATTTGCTCTGAAAGCAGTTATCTCTTTAACCATTGATTCAATATAAAACTGTGCCATTTGCTGACGTGCTAATGAATCCTTTTTGTTCGGTATTAGATCTACAAATACCTGCCAAGGATCTTTTTTAGCACTGCCACCGACAAACGTAGTTTCGTCAATTGATAGTCCTGCAAGAGTGGTTCTTTCATTCATCAAAGTTGTTCGCGCACATCTCCAGCCGTCACCCACATCGCCAACTAAGTTCTCTGCGGGAATTCTAACGTCAGTAAAAAATACTTCATTGAATTCCGAAGAACCAGTCATCTGTTTTAATGGTCTGACTTCGACGCCAGGTGATTTCATATCCAAAATAAAATATGACAAACCGTCATGTTTGGGTTTATCTGGATCGGTCCTTGCAAGCAACATTCCAAATTTGGCAAACTGAGCGATAGTCGTCCACACCTTCTGACCGTTAACTACCCACTCGTCTCCGTCTTTTATGGCCTTGGTACCCACTGAGGCTAAGTCGGATCCAGAAGTCGGTTCGCTAAAAAGTTGACACCATATTTCTTCACCTGTCAATATTTTTTTCAGGTATCGTTCTTTCTGAGCTTCTGTACCGTGATCAATTATCGTCGGTCCAGCCAAACCCACTCCCAAAAGGTTAATACCCGCAAGCGGTAATCGATGATTACCTAGTTCTTCTCTAATAATCTGTTGCATCCACGTATAACCCGAGAGACCTCCGTACTCTTTGGGCCAAAGAGGTGCGGCATAACCACTTTCACCAATGATTCTCATCCAAGTTAGTACGTCCCACTGTTTTCGTGCTGCAACAAATTTTTCTTCATCTCCTTCGGCCAGAGCTTCTGTCCACCCTTGTGGCAATACTTTTTTTAACCACTCAATGAACTCACTCCTAAATTCGGCATGTTCGGGTGAGTCTTCTAGTCTTAGCTTCACTTATCCTCCATCAAATTTAAATTATTAAAACACTTTTAATTTAAAAGATACTAGATAAAAAAAAATATTTCCAATCCAAAATAAAAATATGCTTCCAAAATATTAATTAGTATTGTATAAAAATACGAAATTGTCAGGACAGATAGGTTGGATAATCATTAGATAAAGATAGCGATCGTAGTTAAAGCAATCGAAGTTAAGCAGAAACACATAAGCCTTATATCGATCTTATGGAAGCTTACTTTTATTAAATCCAAAAGAAATTTAATCTCAAAAAAGATAAAACTCATTAAAGCTACTGACATTTAAATGTCAGTAGCTGACAGATTTTCAGTTAGCATCTCCAGATTTCAGTCTTTTTTTCGAACTGTTGAAATCGATTGTATAAAAGACTTTGAAATATTGAATACGATCTTCCTTTAAGTGAAGATCTACCTTACCTTAATTGAAGTAACTTTAGCTAGCTTTTCTGCGCCAGTTTTTTTTAGTAAAAGCTGTCGTTGTTTAACCTTGTTTAAAAACTTTCTACCTTGATCATGATATTTTAATATCCAAGACTGCGTGGACGGTCTTGCCAACATCCATGAATGGCCTCCCCAAAGCCAAATCACTTCTTCGCCAATTACGTCCTGAAATTCGTAAGCAGTCTTGGGAGGCGTTATCTGATCTGTTGCACCCCATTCAACCAAAAACGGTATAGTTTTTTCTTGACCCAATTTAATTGCAAAATCTGTCAAATCTGAACCGAAAAGCATCGCAGCTGCCGGAAGAGTTCTACCCAATGATCTAATATTTTTCCTAAAATCAGGCAATATGGATTTTAATGTAGACCCAAACTTTCCTAGTGCTAGATCAGGTATGTCCATAGCAGCAGCTAGAAACAGATCTAATATAGCCGCAGCGTCTGGAACAATTGGAGCTAATGCCATTGTAAACGGACTTTTTCGGTCCTTCCAGCTCGGAGTTCCAGCTCCGTCTCTATAGATTACTCCCAAAACCCTGTCGGGATAGTCAACCGCCATTTCCAATGCAATTGCGCCACCCATCGAATGACCCATGATAATAGCGTTTTCTATTCCGAAAACATCCATCATCGCCACAATCCTTCTGGCCATGCCTTTCATCGAAAGCTCCTCCCACAAGAGTGAATCACTTCCACCAAATCCTGGAAGCGATGGATTGAAAACCCAAAACCCGTTTTCTTGGCTCACATAAGAACTTTCACGCCAGTACATTCCGCCGCCAGCAAAAAATCCATGAATGTTTATAAGCCAAGTTTTTTGACGTCTAGGAATAAATTCTTTAATTAGCTTTGGGCTTACAGGACTAACATATCGATGTTCAGCTTTAGCTCGAGTTAATTCCGCTTCGATTGCATTTCCCACTGGTGAATCTAAAGTAACCGCATAACGCATTCGCCGTCCCTCTATGTGTAACAAATGAGGAATCATGCGATATGGAGAATTTTCAAATTTGCTTTTTAAAATCATCAAGCCTTTAGATCAATAAATGTATGCAAACGATATAGATTAAATACCAAATATTTAATCTACTGTATCAGGTTGGAAGTAGAAATAAAACTATTACCCGATAAATATAATGCCGTAAAATATAATGCCGTAAAATTTAATGCAATTAAATATCGGCAAAAACTGTTATTCAGTTAACCCCGATGCACGTTTCAGAGAATTTTCCGCTTCTTGAACTATCTGAACCACAAGTTCGGCAGCTGGAATTAAATCCTTGATTCCCCCAGTTCCCTGACCTGCAGGATAACATTCTGTAGCAGGATTGACACCATCAGTGGTCTCATCACCGCCCAAATGAAAATTCCCGTCCTGAATTGATCTTACTGCCTGATACGGAAACTTTTGAAGCTCGTCAGTATGCTGTTCCCAATAGTCAGTGTATTCATTTTTAACAACACGCATAGTCTTACCCGAATAGCCGCGGGAAATTGTAGTCTGATCGTCCGCAGCTTCGATAAGTCTATCCTTATAACCAACTACTGCCCTAGCTTCAGGAGTTGCTATAAATCTTGTTCCGATCCAGACACCATCAGCTCCGAGGGCCAATGCGGCAGCCAAACCTCGCCCATCAAAAATACCGCCTGCAGCTACTACAGGAACTTTATCTCCCACGGCATCTACGATTTGAGGTACCAAAGGCATGGTGGCAACCAATCCCGTGTGTCCGCCAGCTTCAGTTCCCTGAGCTATCACAATATCACAACCAGCATCAACTGCTTTAATTGCATGCGATACCTTTCCACACATATTTGCAACCAGCAAATTATTCTTGTGACAAAGATCCACTACCTCAGACGGCACCCCCAATCCAGCGACGAATACACTAGCTCCCCCTTCAATTACCTTTTCAACTTGGGCTATCATGTCTCCAGGCATTGCTGTCAAAAGATCTACGCCGAATGGCTTGTTGGTAGCGTGTCTGACCGCATCAATCTCTTCTATCATCTTTTCAGTTCCCATGGTTGACGCACCAAGACAACCAAAACCACCCGCTTCACTCACCGCTGTAACTAGCTTGGAATACGAAACTCCACCCATTCCAGCTAACATTACAGGATGGGTAATTTTTAGCAATTCTGTAATTCGAGTTTTAATCATTTATATCTCCTATCTCTTATTGATATTAATGTCAGTTTAACTTAATCAATTGTAGAATTCAAATTTTAATTACATTCAAGTTAAATTACAACTTGCAATTAGAAAAGTACAAATAATTTCCCTAACTCAAAGTCAGAAAGTATTACTTTCATAATAAAGTAATGTCAACAGTTGCAATCTTAACGGTTACGAAAGTCAATTTGCATAACTATTGATTGTGAAACATTCAAATTAGTTTCTTAAAAGTTAATTATATTTCTCAGGTTTGATACTTAGTATTCAACAAAATAGCTTGCTATTGGAAACTACTACCAAAAAATTGACCAATGGAATGTTTTAGTCTCTTGAAACGTGCTTAACCCCATCTTCACCCGATTCTAAAAACTTCTCAGCCAACTCATTCGTTGCTGCAGATGAGCCTACCCCTATCAGATCTGCTTTCTTGTTTAATTCTTCTGACAACTCAGGAGTTAGCTCAATCGGCTCTTCTTCAGTCTCTCCTATCACGTCAAAGTCCCCTTCTCTAGCTGGAGATTTCTCAATATAATATTCCCCTTGTTCGTTTCTCCAAACAATATTGGTTCTTTTACGTTTGCCAGCTTTATCTCCTGCCCGCTGGAGTTCGATACAAAACCTATAAGCTATTGCCGCTACAATAAACGGAATAATATAGGTGGCAATTCTGAAAAACCAAAGTACTATATTTAAAGAAATGGTTAAGTAATTTGCAAGCACGTCAGTAGCTGATGCAGAAAATAACATAAACAAAAAAGTAAATGTACCAGCACCGATTGCGGTTCTCATAGGATTATCCCTAGGACGTTCAAGTAAATGGTGTTCTTTTTTATCTTTGGTAATTTTTGCTTCAATAAATGGCCAAAGAATAAAAATATTAAACACAATCCCAGGAAGCAAAACTGCTGGGAAAAACTGATTTGGAATCATTATACTGTGGTACTGAAACTCCCACGAAGGCATTATTCTAAGTGCTCCATCCAGCCAACCCATGTACCAGTCAGGTTGCACCGCATAACTTACTTTATAAGGTAGATATTGACCATACAGCCATATAGGGTTAATCTGGGCAAATGCTCCGAGTAAAGCGATTACTCCAACAACTAGGAACATAAACCCCTGAGTCTTAAACATAAATCCGGGCCACATCGGCGTACCCACAACATTTTTTTCCGTTCTTCCTGGTCCTGGGAACTGAGTATGTTTTTGCTTTACTAAAAGACCTAGATGAGCGCCTATTAATGCGGTAATAATAGCGGGAATTAACAGTACGTGAGCAATAAACATTCTAGGAATTATAGAACCGTTACCTGGATAGTTGCCACCGAAAATCCAAAACGCCAAATGAGTTCCTACTATCGGAATAGATTCGGTAACTGAAAACATAAGTCTAAGACCAGTACCAGAAATTAAGTCGTCTGGTAAAGAATATCCCAAATAGCCTTCCACTATTCCCAATATAAGTAAAGTTACTCCGATAATCCAGTTGAGTTCCCGAGGTTTTCTGAATGCACCAGTAAAAAATATTCTACACATGTGAACGGCTATTGCTCCTAGAAAGATATCCGCAGCCCAATGATGCATCTGTCTTACTAACAGACCGAACCTCACATGCAAACTCAGATTTACCGTCGAACTGTAAGCTGCCGATACTACCGTACCTCGAAGCGGCGCATAAGTTCCGTGATATATTTCCAGAGCGCCAGAAGGTACATAATACAACGATAAGAAAACTCCAGTAACAAGTAAAACTACAAAAGAATAAAGTGCGATCTCTCCCAACATAAATGACCAGTGATCTGGAAATATCTTATTAAAAAATACACGACCACCTTTTGCCAATCCCAAGCGGTCATCTAACCACTCCGAGACGGATCCAATTTGACCATTAAGAGTTTTTTTCTCCTTTGGAGACTGCTTTCTCAATTTTTCTAGGTTCATCTTGGCCATATATTAAAACCCCCAATACCCCGGACCGATTGGTTCGTCATAATCTGCTTGGGCATAAAGATAACCTTCTGCATCTATTGCTAAGGGAAGCTGAGGAAGTGGTCTAGGTGCGGGTCCAAATATTGGCATGGCACCGTCCAAAATATTAAAAAGCGACTGATGGCACGGGCATAACAGTTGCTGCGTTTCCTGCTGATATAAACTTATCGGACAACCTGCATGAGTACAAACCTTTGAAAACGCCAAATATCCCTGAGGGCCCCAAGACTCGCGACCCTTTTCAGTAGTAATATTATCCAAACCAGCTCTGATTAACAAAGTTTGGGAATTGTAAAGCTCCTGCTGGTTTTCGTCGAGTTCACTTTTCTTTATAACACCTTCAGGGAAGACAGTCATAAATGCTCCTACGTCCAAGTCGTTTACGTGTATCAAGTTTCCACTAGTCGAAACAACTCTTGAACCTTTCTTCCACGCAGTATGATCCATTGAAGTTCCAGGATTGGGTCCAAGTGACCGCAATAGCGGACCCAAAAGAAACAATCCAAAAAGTCCCATTGCTGCGCCCAAAATCTTTCCCAAAAAACTTCGCCGACCAACAGCTACCTTTCCCCTACCAACAAAAGCATCCACAAACTCTTTTTTATCTTCTTCTGTCGAACCTAACTCGTGTCGAGGCTCTTCAAACGGACCTTTAGGCATCAGATACTTTCCCCAAGCAACCATTCCCACTCCCAGTAGACAAAAAGCCGCCGCCATCAAACCGCCTTCGACTTGAGTGTTAGCACCTTTGAGGTAATCCACTATCATTGCAATAAATAAAAGTGCAGCCACAAAAAAGGATACTGCTATCAAAGTTTCAGTTCTTCTAGGGTTCTTTGCCAGTACCTCAAACCTTGGGTCGTTTAATATTTCTACTTTTGTTACAGAAGCTTGTCTTTGGTAACTTTTATCGTTTCGACTCTCGCCGTCGACCACTCGTTCTCCATCCGCTTGACTAATATTATTTTCTTCTTTACTCACTGTATTTTTCAGTTCTTTATTTTCTTCAGTTATTTTCTTTAGCTATTTTTGACTGTCGATCTATTTTTTACTGTCGATCGCCAACCCAAAAGGCTCCCAACATTAAAAGTCCGACTCCGATCAATAAGCCGATAAATCCTTCGGCTACGGGACCAATCCCACCCATATCCCATCCGCCTGCGTTATCGGGCTTTTGTATTCCCTGAGTTACATACTTTACCAAACTGTTCACCTGAGAGTTGGTCAATACTCCAGGATTAAATCTTGGCATATTTGCGGGTCCAGTTCTTATAGCCTCAGCTACCTGTTCAGGTGTTGCCTGATGTAAGCTAGGGGCGTAGGCACCACTTGCCAAAGCGTCTCCTGCTCCAGTTATCGTATGGCAACCAGCGCAATTAATATCAAACAACGATGCACCGTTGGCAATCGATGAACTGTTATAACCTTTAATATTTGGAATCAACACTCCACCTGGAGCCAAAGAGGAAACATAAGACACGATATCCAAAATTTGTGCCTGTGTAAATTTAACAGGTTTTCTAATAGGCTGTATAATTGGATTTGATAACGGCATACGTCCGGTACTTACCCAAAACTGAACCGTTGCTGGACCGAGCCCAACCAGATTAGGCGCACGATCACTTCCACTGGCTTGAGCTCCATGACAGGATGCACAACTTTCATCAAATAGCGTCTGCCCTTCTTTTACCTGATTATAAGTTGCCCTTACATTTGATCCTTGATAAAGCAAAGGTCCTACAAATTTTTTCTTTTTATTGTCAGATTTAACATTGGAGTTTAGATGGTTAGATCCGAAAGAAGAAGTTTCTTTAACCGATGAAGATACGGAAGTAGATGTGGATGTTGTGGGCGTAGAAGATGTTGTTTGACTAACTGCTGAAACATTGTTGGCACTATAACTTGAAGTTCTGAAATTAGGAGTATTTGAATTGTAAGAGTTACTTTCCAAAAGTGAAAAGATTAGCGACAGTGCTACGACAGCAATAACCGACACAAATGTTTTAACTGTTTTCTTTTTAGAGTTCATAAACTAAATCAACTTAAAATAAATAAGCAAGTGAAAAGTCCTATCCACATGAAATCAACAAAATGCCAATAGTAGGATACAGCCTGGAACACTGACACTTCTCCAGGATCAGAAGCTTTACCAGATATTCGGCCCAAAAGACCTAACATAGCAACCAAGCCGAGCAGTACATGAAGTCCATGCAACCCGCTCATAATAAAAAATAGAGATCCATAAACGTTTGACGATGGACCAAATGGAAGCGTGATCCATTCATACAATTGATTCCCCACAAACATAAAGCCCATTATAAAAGTGAGAATCAGCCATCTCTTTGCTTGATCTTTTTGTCCTTTCTCAATTAAAAAGACAGCCTTTTGCATCGTAGCCGACGAAGCTAAAAGTATTACCGAAAAAATCGAAGCCTGAACGTAATCCAAATTGGTCCCTGGTGGTGGCCAATGTACAGCGTGTGCCCTGATTGTGAAAAATGCGGCGAACAGTCCCGAAAAAAACATAAACTCAGAACCAAGCCAAATCATTACACCGACGGCCAAAACTGGCGGTCGACGCAGACCTGCAGGTCCCGGAATTCTGGGTAATCTTTCAGCTGTAGTAGTTTGGGTCACATATATATTATTATCCAAAAATATACCCCTATATGTAACATTTTTTAAGATAACCTTATTTATGAGGAATTAATGACGAAAAATACTATTTATTTAGATGCTCTAGCAAATAAAAAACAAACCAAAATACCGGTTTGGTTTATGCGACAAGCAGGCAGATCGCTACCCGAATATAAAAAAATTAAAGGTGACGACTCAATTCTCAAGGTTCTAAACGATCCGGACAGATCAGCTACAATCACACTGCAGCCCGTAGAAAGATACAATGTGGACGCAGCAGTACTTTACAGCGATATCATGGTCCCTCTTATCGCATCTGGGATCGATATCACCATTGAAGAAGGGGTCGGGCCTGTTGTAAAAGATACGATTGACTCTACTGAAGGTTTAAAAATCATGAACACTGAAATAATGGATTTAAACTTAGGTGCACAAATCGAAACTATCAAACAAATAAAACATATAAGTAACGTTCCCCTTATAGGATTTGTCGGAGCACCATTTACTTTGGCTTGTTACTTAATTGACAAAAGACCGACGCGAAATTGGACCAAAACACAGTTAGTGATTTTAAAAGATCCATTATTTATGAAGTCACTTCTAATCAAACTAACAGACATAGTGATTAAATCTTTATCTATCCAAATCGAAGCTGGTATTGATGCGGTTCAGATATTTGACTCGTGGGCTGGAATCTTAAGCAACGATTTATTTAGAGAGTTCTTAAAAGA
Organism: Actinomycetes bacterium; assembly: GCA_021791915.1. GTDB lineage: Bacteria > Actinomycetota > Acidimicrobiia > Acidimicrobiales > JABEUL01 > JAJZNL01. The sequence continues at coordinate 14,077 of JAJYVQ010000015.1, forward strand.
GCCACTGAAAAAAATAATTGATTTCATTAAGTCAAAAAACATACCTGTAACTTACTTCGGATTAAACAATTTTGTACAGCTATCTACAATCTCCAGTTTGATGCCCACTTGTATAAGCTTAGATTCAACGATTGATTTAAACCAAAGCCGCACAATTATAACAGGCTCAATATCTCTTCAGGGTAATTTAAATCCGATATATTGTCTTGCTGATTTTAACAATCTTAAGTCTGCGACCGAAAAAGTACTGATCCAAGGGATCGCATCAAAAAGGACATCTGCTTCTTCTGACATTAAAAACCTGACTTCAGGGTATGTCTTTAATTTAGGACACGGAGTCCTACCCGATACCGATCCAAAGACGCTAAGCAAACTAGTAAAATTTATTCACGAGTACAAGTTTTAAATTAAACTAACAATATACTCTCTGTTGAAAATATTAAAGCCAGCAAATTTAATATTGTAGCTTATTTAATATTGTAGCTTATTTAATATTGTAGCTTATTTAATATTGCAAGGCATTTAATGAAATGCTTTTATCTTCCAGATTGAATATGCACTACTCAAAAATGCAAAAACCGATTCCGTACTAAAAGATTGAAAAACCAAAGTTTTTCATTCAAAAATTACTCGCAAATAGAAATAAAAAAAAATAATCAATAGCTATGTCAATCAATTCTTTCGATAACAAATCTTATGGTTTAGCTATATTTGCACACGGAACTCCAAGATCAGAAAACGAATTTGAAGAATTTCTCTTATCTATTAGAAGGAACAGGCCAGTACCTACCGAACTGTTAAACGAAGTCAAACGGAGATACTCGGTCATCGGAGGGCTATCCCCGCTTTTAAAAATAACTGAAAGCTTTTTTAGAAAACTTGTAGACGAAGCGAGTACATTGGTCGTTGAGGAATCAGCTGGATTTAAGATTTTTGCTTCGCTGGGTTATAAACACGTAAAACCAAACATATTTGACGCAGTTAAAGAATTAGTCGAATCCGATGTCAGTACAATTTTCGGCCTGATAGCTACACCCTATTTTTCACCAGCCAATATAGCAGATTACTATTCATCTGCAGAAGAGTCGCTTCGAAAGCTCAAGAAAACTGAAATAACCTTCAAGAGAATGCCACCACTATCTGAGATTGAAGGCTACGATAAATTAATTGTTAAAAGACTACAATCCCTTTTAACTAAAATACCGCATCTAAATCTAGATAGAACTCTGGTAATCTTTACCGCCCACTCATTACCTATAATCGCAGTTCAAAATGATAACACCTATCAATCACAGCATACCAATTTAGCTTTAAGTATCGCTCAAGAATGCAATCTTAAAAATTTTAGAGTTGCGTATCAGAGCGGTACCTTGGGCAAAGGAGATTGGCTGTCACCAGATATTAACGAAATAGTAATTTCTACGGATCCAACTTTAGTTGATGCTGTAATAGCAGTGCCAATAGGATTTGTTTCAGAACACGCCGAAATTCTTTATGACTTAGACATTGAAGTAAAAAATAACTGTCTCTTACGAAGAATCAATTATTTTAGAGTTAAGATGTTCAACGATGATGAGGATTTTATAAATCTGATAAGTGAATTTATAATCGATTTCATAATAACGAATGGCTAAGAGAAGATACGCAATAGTCGGGGCAGGAATCACTGGGCTAACTAGCGCCCATCTATTTTTATCGCTTGACAAAGATTGTGAAGTAACAATTTTCGAAAGAAATGTACCAGGGGGAAATTTGCGCAGTGTTCGAATTGGCGATATACAAGTGGATGCAGGTCCAGACAGTTTTTTAACAAGAAAAACTCACGCTCTCGATATATCAAAAGAGCTGGGACTTGGCTCAAGACTAACTGTACCTACTTTGGGCACGATTGATATATATGATGGATTCAAATTAAAGCAGTTTCCCCCTAAAACCTATATGGGGATTCCAACCGACTTAGCTGAACTAAAAAAATCAAATCTGGTCTCGTCTCGAGCATTAAAAATCGTGTCAAAAGGCAGAAAAGTTGAAACTTATAAAGGCGGTGATACTACCGTTTATGAGTTGCTAGTTCCAAGATTTGGTGAAGAAGTAATTGATCTTATGATCGAACCGATCATGGCAGGTATCCATGCTGGTACCGCAAAATCATTGGGAGTTGCAGCAACTGCACCCGAAGTACTGGCTGCGGCATTAAGTCCTGGACCATTAATGGATAGCCTTAAAAAATTTACTTTAAAAAATGAAACATTGGCAACTTATCAAGATACAGACAAGGTTGCTCCATTTTATGGCATTGTCGGAGGTATGAATTTACTTACAGATAAATTAGTAGATTCCATTGTCGCCAGTGGCAAAGTTAAAATTTTAATTGGCCACGAAGTGTGTGCAATTAACTTAGAAAATAAAAATGAAATAGGCGATAATGCAGAAAATAATAAAGTATCGATAGAAACTACTGATAGAAGTTATATATTCGATGCAGTCGTAGTTGCAACAGACGGTGCTATGGCCGCAGAACTTTTTAGGTCAATAGATCAAGATATTTCCGCCGAACTCTCTTTGATAAATCATGCAAGTGTAGCGATGGTATTTTTTGCGATCAAACAAGAACAGATAATTAGTTTGGCTGACAAGCGCGGAATCCTTTTGCCTAGAAGCTCTAAATTATATTCAACTGCTATCACATTTTTGTCCAATAAGTGGAAACATATGAGAAACGAAAATAACTCGATTCTAAGAGTCGCAGTGGGCAGCATAGAAAATCAGGCCCACCTTAATCTGTCACCAGATGAACTGACTAACAAAATATTAAATGAACTTAACGATATATTAAAATTAAAGATTGATCCGATCGACTCAAGAGTCGTATACTATAACAATGCTTTTCCGCAGTACGGACCCAACCATCTGACATGGGCAAAAAAGGTGAGAAAAATGATATCTGAAACCGGTAATGTAAGACTGGCAAGCTCAATCTTGGGAGGGATAGGGTTAAGCGATCGAATTCTTGCAGGTGCAACCGCAGCCGGTGAATTACTTAAAGCTGAAGACAGACCTTTTTAAAACATTGTTTAGATCCAAAATAGTAAAAATTGCAGTTCTTAGCGTTCTGTCAGGACTCTTTTTTGGTCTTGCCCAACCGCCCTTTAATCAGTGGGAACTAACAATCGTTGCGATTTCTTTTCTGGTAATATCCGTATACAATGTCTCCTTTAAACAAAAGTTTCTGATTGGATTTATATCTGGTGTAGTACAGTATGTCATTTCATTAACTTGGGTCACCGGTTTTAGCGTTCCGGGATACCTGGTAATCGTATTGTATGACTCATTGCTCATTGGTGTAGCTAGCTTGTTTATTCCAGCAGCTAAATATAAAAACAGGTCGGCACTATTAAAATCCTTAATAGTAGGTCTCAGTTTTTCACTTATTGATGCTTTTAAAAGCAGATTTCCGTTCGGAGGGTTGCCTATAGACGGATTTGCAATAAGTCAGTCTGACTCGTTTTTCAGAAACTACGCAATCTTAGGTGGGGAACCTCTAATTGTTTTTGCTGTATTTACTTTTTCAGCTCTAATCTCTTATCTATTCTTAAACCTTCTAGAAAATAAAGGCGCACTAACAAAATACGTTCGAACAACAGAATTTGTCTTAACAGTTCTTTTTCTTTTAATCATTGTGGGCTCAAGCCAAGCTATTTTATTCTCTGAAAATACAACAGCAACCGATTACTTTGAAGCCGTTGCGGTTCAAGGGGGAGGCAAAACTGGATTGAGGGCGGTAATAAATGGAAATCAGCAACTGGTTTTTTATAACCAGTTCGTCGAATCTCTAAAAATCTCCAAGAAAGTTAATTTCATACTTTGGCCAGAAGACACTGTTGGACTTACTGGACCACTGATCGGGTCTGGCGACTATCTTACGTTAAAACACTTGGCAATAAATTCAAAAGCCACGCTTTTGGTTGGCGTAACTGAACCAAAAGGTTCTAATCAGTTTTTAAATTTGGCTGTTATGATCAACCCAAAGGGTAAAATCATCGGATCATACTTGAAAGTACATAGAGTACCTTTTGGTGAATATGTACCTTATAGACCTTTTTTTCAACATTTTGGCAATGTAAATCTGGTGCCACGAGACGCAGTTAAAGGAACTAAACCGGGTGTCCTCAACAGTCCTGTGGGTAAAATCGGTATTATGATTTCCTTTGAAGTATTTTTTGACACGAGAGCATTTGCTTCGGTTAAAAACGGTGCTGAAGTAATGTTCGTTCCCACTAACACGGCATCTTATGTAGGAGTACAGATGCCAAGTCAAGAATTAGGAGCTCTTAAGATCCGCGCTGTTGAAACAGATCGCTATATTTTAATGACATCCCCTACTGGCTACAGTGCCGAGGTAACTCCGCATGGTAACATTGTTAGCATTTCAAAACTAAATGTGCCTGCTCTAATATATGCAAAAATCGGGCTCATAAGGTACAAAACGCTATTTGATAGAATTGGTGACACCCCTATACTTATTGGGGAAATGTTCAGTTTATTACTGCTATATGCGTTGCAATATTTTAGAAAAACAAGATCTCAGGGCTCAATTATTTAAATCACTTGCTTAAATCAATCTTTAGTCGATACATTTGCTGAATCAAATGTTGCCATATCGTTAAGTATATTAACTGCGGCTTTAACGATAGGAATTGATAAAGTTCCACCAGTACCCTCACCTAATCTCATGTTGAGATTTAACAAAGGTGATAGCCCCAGTATATTTAATACTATTTTCGCACCTGGTTCAACTGAAAGATGCCCCGCAAAAGAATAATCGGTAATTTTCGAGCAGAGTTCATATGCAATCAGTGCTCCGGCCAGAGAAATTACACCATCCAGAATAACTGGAACCTTTCTTTTTGCGGCCCCCAAAATGAATCCTGCTATCTCTCCGATCTCAAATCCTCCGAGCGAACATAATGCCTGTATCGGATCGTTTGAGTCATAACTTAGCTTATAGCGTTTTATGGCAGCCTCGATAGCTCTAACTTTTCCTTCTAGCATCTTGTCGTCAATACCGGTTCCTCTTCCCGTAACAAATTTCGGATCAGTATTTGATAAACAAGATATCACCGCTGCAGAAGGTGTAGTATTCCCAATTCCCATGTCCCCAGTTACCAACAGATCGTATCTTTGGTCAACCAACTCTTCTGCTACTTCAATTCCAGCTTCAATCGACGCAACAGCTTGATCGTAGTCCATTGCATCTTCTTTTACAATATTTTTGGTCGAGTAACCAATTTTTTTTATCAGAAACTTTGAGTTATTTCCTAAATTATCTAGATCTTGACTTACTCCAGCATCAACTACGAATACATCTGCAGCAACTGTATTAGCTATCACATTAATCGCAGCGGTATTATTTAGAAAGTTGTAAACCATCTGCATGGTAACTTCTTTGGGCCACGGTGTTACAGATTCGTCTAGAACACCGTGATCTCCCGCAAATACCACAACTGCCGGTTTAGAAATAATTTCCGGCGGACACTTGCTCTGTATCTTAGATATCTTGATCCCAACTTCTTCTAGATCGCCCAAAGACCCAGCAGGTTTGGTCAGCCTACCATGGAGTTCTTCCGCGATTTTTTGATAATTGGAATTACTTTCTGTTATTTCATTCAGAGTTAAACTTAACAACTTCATACTACAAATGTAGTCCAAAAAGTTAATTGTTAAATCTTAAAAAAGATGACACTTACGATTGAGCTCAGAAAACAGATGTCAGACTGTTTGAGTCTGCAGATATTCATCGGAACTAGACTTTGGTTGATCTGTCTTAAACAAAAGTTTATTTAAAATTATAAACCTTATCGACCACAATATCCCATAACTCATAAAGTTAGCACCAACTACAAAAATTGTCGCTATGTCCCTAGAGTTAGTAATATGATGAGCCAATTTTGCGGCATAATCAGCACTAATCGTCGCCAAAGCCAATCCAATTAGTGCCATTGCCCAAAAGGGTGCTATTTCTTTTAACAAATGAGACTTTCCGCTTTTGCCCCAAGCCCATTTCCTGTTCAAATAATACGATGGAGGAATAGAACAAGCTGATGCAAAAAAAGAACTAAAACTGGCCGAAAACAGTTGCAACCAGTCAAATGTCACTACGATTATTACCATGGTCATTATTGTGGTTATTACAGAAGAAGCAGCATATTTTATAAGCTTTGCACCTTCGGGGGACCTTAGATAGTTAATTAGCTTTACAATCATAAATTTAGAGGTTCTTAATTAGAAGTTCTGGTAAAAATCTATTACACTTTTAAAGTTTAATTCTAAGTGACAATTTTTTTCTACTTTAGATATAACAAATTTCGCCAAAAATTAGTATACTTATTATATTAGTAAAAAACCAACCATAATGTAGGTTGGAAGGAAAAAAAATTAACTATTTTTAGAGTTTTCTGCAATTTTAGACATAAGTTTCGCACTTGGTTTGACAGTTCTGCGAAAATCTCTTCGATCTACTTTGATCAAACCAAATTTCGGCTCGAATCCCAACGACCACTCAAAATTATCGAGCAATGACCAGTAGACATAACCTAAAACATTAATATTTTGGTCTATACAGTTTTTGACGCCGCCCAAAGCATCCACGATAAACTTAGATCTAATTGAGTCTACGTCTCCAATAGGTGCGATTCCATTTTCTGTAACCAAAATATCTGTTTTTGTCTTGTCGTAAGCTTCTTTTATTGTAGCTTCAAGTGCTTGTGGATAAATTTCATAGCCCATTTTAGTTACTGGTAACTCCGGTTCGAATTGACCGGATTGCTTTTTATTGGGGTCGATTATATGTCTTGAGTATGTCTGAACTCCCACAAAATCATCATTTTGCAAAGTCTCCAAATAGATATCTTGCATAATATATCTAATTTTCTTAAGTTTGTCTTCTCCGCCTGGACGTGTCTGATAATCTGTCATCGACAAAGATAGACCTACTTTAGCCTGAGGAACATTGTTTTTAATAACCTCCGTTGCGAGTCTATGAGCAGCGATGAAATTAGAGGTTGCTGTTCTTCTAAAATTTGTATCTTTAAACCCAGGCGGAAAAACTCCTGTCCGGTATCCCATTAGCGCCACAATATTCGGTTCGTTTATGGTCACTGCCCACTTTAGTCTGTCACCAAGATTTTTAGCAACATAGTCACAAAATCGTACAAACCGATCCGTAATTTGCGGATTTAGCCAAGACCCGTCTTTTGTAGCCCATATAGGTGTAGTGAAGTGATGAAAAGTTATACATGGCTCAATCGAATGCTCCAAACACTTCTCAGCCACTTTAATATAGTGATTCATAGCTGCTTTCGAAAATTCATTCTCAGCGGGTTCTATACGTGACCACTCAATTGAAAATCTAAACAGATTAAGGTTAAGATCTTTCATAAGTTTTATGTCTTCTTCGTACATATGATAAAAGTTACATGCGTCACCCGAAGACTCTTTACACAATGTATCTTGTTGATGTTCAAACTCCCACCAGTCGTTGTTATAATTCCCACCTTCAACCTGATGTGCTGCTACGGCGGCTCCAAATTTAAAGTCGTTGCTAAACTTTAGATGTTCAATCTGCATTTTCTATTAATTAATTTCTGTCGAATCAGTAACTTGCTCATAAGTTTTGTAAAGGCAATATTACTGTGATTTTTTTATCAAAAAGTCTTTTAGGGTATTTTTGGCATTCTGTGTAATCTCTCTTCCGTGCATGAAACCGATCGCCTCAACATCCAAGTCCCCTAAGCGAATTGCTGACTCTTTTGCCATTTTCGAATCATAACAAAATAATTTAACAGAATGTGTAATTTTATCTCGCATATTAAATAAAGCGTCGCCGGTGATCAGGGTTCCCGTCTTCTTATCATAAAATGACACGTGACCTGGAGTATGCCCGGGAGTGTGGATTACTTGAATGCCATCTCTAACTTTCAGGATATCGTCGTCTTTAAAAGTATCGGTAATAGAAACTTTATCAATATTTTTGTTAAATAAGGTAAACACTTTTGCAAGTGCACTTTCTACTTCAGGAGCTTTGCCGTCTTGGGCATATTTTTTATCTGAATCATGAATCAGTACTGGAGAGTGACTATGAGCATTAAAGTTATTGACTCCTCCTAGGTGATCACTGTGAGCATGAGTCAAAAGTATCATTTTCACATCGGTGGGTTGTTTACCTATTGAATCCAGAGCAGAAATAAGCTTTTTTGTAGAGCCTTTCAGCCCAGCATCAATTAATACAACTTTATCGTCGTCATCAATTAATGCAAACGAATTTATAGCATGTGAAAATAAGGTGGGAATTCTGTATATTCCATCTGAAATTTTAATCGAATCTAACATGTGACAATTCTAGCTCACTGCCAAAATTTTGTGTTTTATTCAACATTTCTAACTAATTGTTAACTGTCTGCGGAGTAATTGATTTTCATAAATCACAACATAATAAGAATACTTTAAACAATTTTTGCATCCATCTGTAAAAAGTTATACTATGCTCATTTAATATGACTGAAGCACTCAATTCACTTTTAAAGATATTGGATTTAGAACCGATTGAAGAAAATATATTTAGGGGCTTTTCGCCTCCAATTGAAAGACAGAGAGTGTTCGGCGGCCAGGTATGTGCTCAGGCACTTATGGCTGCTGGCAGAACTGTTTCAAACGGCTTAGTTCATTCATTGCACTCTTATTTTTTAAGACCTGGCGATCCAAACATACCTATTTTGTACGAAGTTGACCGGATAAGAGACGGCAAGTCTTTTACGACTCGAAGAGTAGTTGCGATTCAACACGGAAAAGCAATTTTTAATATGTCCACATCTTTTCATGTTGAAGAGTCAGGATTAGAACACCAAATAGATATGCCCAATGTTCCCGAACCACAAACACTTCCGACCCTGCGAGAACGACTTGCCCCATGGGCAGATCAACTCGGTGATTTTCTTAACCGACCTCTTCCAATCGATCAGCGCTTCATAGGAGAACTTCCGTGGAACAAGGAAGCGGGTCCGAGGGAACCCAGACAACAGCTTTGGATAAGAGCTGATGGCGAACTGGAAGATGACCAGCTTTTACACTCGTGCATCTTGGCTTATGCGTCGGACATGACCCTGTTTGATTCGATATTATTGCCACACAAAATTCGTTGGGACGATCCAAGGTTCATGGGAGCAAGTATTGATCACTGCATGTGGTTTCATAAAAGGTTCAGAGCAGACGAATGGTTGCTGTACGACCAACATTCTCCTGCAGCGTTCGGTGCCAGGGGACTTGCATTGGGGTCTATCTTTACTCAAACTGGTGAAATTGTCTGCTCTTTATCACAAGAAGGCTTGGTAAGGATAAGAAAAGATATTCCACCTGCAATTTCTCCTGGTGAGACTTAATTTCAGTGAGACTTAATTTCAGTGAGACTTAATTACGGTTGCTGTTAAAAGTATTAAGTATTAATGCGAAAGTTTCTAACTTCGGTTTTCCATCTCTACGTAGTCTCTGGGTTCGTTGCCTACATAAAGTTGCCTAGGTCTTGCAATCTTGGCATCCTGACTTAACATTTCCAACCAATGTGCTAGCCAGCCCGACGTTCTAGGTATCGCAAAAAGGACTGGAAACATCTCGAGTGGAAATCCCATCGCCTGATATATCAATCCAGAATAGAAGTCTACATTCGGATACAGTTTCCTTGAGATGAAATATTCATCACTTAAGGCAACTTCTTCTAATTTTAGAGCTATATCTAATAAAGGATTTTTGCCCGTTATTTCAAATACTTGATCAGCTGCTTTTTTAATAATCTTTGCCCTTGGGTCGTAGTTCTTGTAAACTCTGTGTCCAAAACCCTGAAGTCTGCCGTGCCCTTGTTTAACTTCATTCACAAATGCGTCCACATTATCAATCGAACCAATCGAAGTTAGCATTCTAATGACCGCTTCATTTGCACCACCATGACGCGGACCATAAAGAGCCGCACAAGCTGCAGAACATGCAGAATAAGGATCGGCATGAGAAGAACCAACAACTCTCATTGCCGTAGTTGAACAGTTTTGTTCGTGATCTGCATGAAGTATAAATAGAAGATCTAGAGCTTTAGTCAAAACAGGATCTGCTTCAAACCTGAATTCTGCCGTTTTCCACATCATAGACAGAAAATTGGCAGCAAACTTTAAGTTATTATCGGGATAGACAAACGGCATTCCAACGCTGAAGCGGTGAGCTGCAGCAGCTAATGTCGGCATTTTAGCAACTAACCTTATAACCTGTTTTGATCTGGATTCTTCATTAAAGATATCTTTTGCATCTAAATAAAAAGTAGATAAAGCAGCAACCGCCGAAACCAATATCCCCATAGGATGAGCGTCGTGATGAAATCCTTCCAAGAACCTTTTACGCATATTTTCGTGAATAAAAGTGTGATGGGTAATTTCGTGTTCCCAGACGTCGAACTGCTCACTGGTAGGTAGTTCGCCATTTATTAAAAGGTATGAGACTTCCAGATAAGTGGACTTCTCTGCCAACTGCTCAATCGGGTACCCTCTATACCGCAAGATCCCCTTATCTCCGTCCAAAAAAGTTATTGCCGAAGAACACTCGGCAGTTGACGTAAAACCCGGGTCATAAAACCAAATTCCCGGAAGTATATCCTGCCACGAAGAAGCGGCTACGCCACCGTTTTCAATAGGAATCTCAAGAGACTTTCCGGTTCGGTTGTCAGTAATTGTAATGCTTTCAGTCATAAAATTGCTTCTTTCTGATCATATGATTTGTCAAACAACATTTTATCTTAATTCCTAAATTGATCAGCATGTGCTATAAATGCCAACTGGCTCAATATTTTTCAATATAAAACTTCAGAAGTGAAATTAGGAAAAAACAGTCAGCTAGTCAAAGTTGAACCGATAAACGTTTGTGTCTCGTATATTGAACCCCAATTTAGAATATAACTTATTAGCAGCTTCCCGACTTGGTCTGGAAGTCAGTTCAACTGACTTAGCTCCATTTTGTTTTGCATAATTTAGCCCAAAAGTGACTAACTCCTTTGCAATTCCATACTTACGAAAGTTCTTATCTACTACCACATCTTCAATCATCGCTTTTTTTCCCGTTGGAATTACGTTAATAGTTAAAGTCAGCATACCTACAATCATATTATTTTTATATGCTACAAATAAATGGCTAGATAGGCTTTTAAGGATAGCTGATAAATCATCTTTTGTAAGTAGCTTCGCATTTTCGGATAATTGGGGGAGTAACAAATTTAACGATTCTAAAACAAGATCTGAGTTATCAGTAAGTTCTTCGATTGTGTCTGTTCTAATATTTAACATAATAATAACGCTTAGGGTTGAAACTGCCAAACGTTGTCCCTAATAGGATCAAAATAAACCTTAAAATCGCTGTTCTGAATAGCATTAAAGACCAATTCTAACCATTTCCCACCACCAGCTAATGGTTCGGGCAAGCTGTCTTTTCCAAACCACCCTACGTCAAGACACTCCAGTGGGTGGCAGGCAAGTTCTCCTCCATATGATTTGCAGTGAAAAACTATTGAATACAACGGTACTTTAGTAAAGCCCATTCTCATTCCGTCTAAGACTGCAATTAGCTTTAACGGTTTTACGAGAATTCCCGTTTCTTCTTTAACCTCTTTTATAACTACTTCTGCAGGAGAATATCCAATTTCGGTCCATCCCGTCGGATACAACCACACCCCACTGTCTGCTCGCTTGATGAGCAAAATTTCGCTGTTGTCATTTTCTACAACCGCACCAACTGCAACTTTAGGAGTAACATAACCGGGAATTCCTTCGGCTACTTCAGATTTAAACTTCTGTAGCAACTGGTCTTCAACGATAGAATCAAACGCCCTAACATTACCTTTTAAATCTTCGGTCAGCTGGGCAAAAAGCTCTATTTCAGCTGCGATTTTTAGAATCTCTTCATATCTTTCAGCTTCATAAGTTTTCCCAGTAAAAGCAAGTCCTGTTTTACACAAACCGGCTATTGCCTGCGACCATCTGTAAAGCAACTGATTGAGCTCACTGTCCACTCAATCAAGTTTATATGAAATATTCAACCGTGATAGATTAAGATCTATATCTATTCTCAGTAAACATAGAAATTGACCCGTA
>JAJYVQ010000165.1 GCA_021791915.1 Actinomycetes bacterium
TCCACTAAACATCGGAATAAGTTCAATATTCTATACCGTATCTCCACCTCAATCAATGATTCCAATGTTAACTAAGGAAATGGGTCACAATGCTACTCCGCAGATGATGTCGCAAATTATGACAATCAAGGCTGGTCATCCTACAAACTCGGTTGTGGCCTCACTTATGAAAGAAATGCCATCAAACTTGCGAAATCAGGTAATGAATACAATGCCTGTTAGTTTTTCTCGAGTATTTGTTGGATTAATGGCACATATGGCTTTTTCAATGATGATTGGACTATCAATTGGGCTTCTGCTTTTAGTTTTTAGACGAAGATTAAACAATTTTGCAGCCAACAGCGTTACGTTAATGGCAATTACAATACTCATTTCATTGATGGTGTTTTTTATTAATGAGTATTTGATTATGAAGCACGTTGCTCCTATGATAACAGTAATGCCAATTATTCCATTTTTAATTGCCCATATAATATTCGGCGCGGTAGTTGGTGGCGTATTAATCTTTGGGAAGAGCAAAAACGTACTGACTATATTACGCACCAACTAGCATAAGTAATGTGTACGGATTTAAGTGGCAAATGCAAACTTTTAGGCAAATAACTATAAAGTCAATTTACGAATCAATTACTCAAAATCCAATTCTTCGATTTTGACTCTTTCTTCAACTTTCAAATAGAATACCAAATAGAGACATAAATTAATATGGTCAAAAAAAACCAAAAAACTAATATTCGGAATAATTATCCTCCAAAAGGAAAGAGTAACTCCAAGGGCATAAAAACTGTAAAGCAAAGACAGGCTTCATCGAAATACAAGACTTTAGCTAGAAAGAAGTTTCAAACTAAAATTTTTATTGGGATAAGTCTGGTGCTCATAATAAGTGTTATATTAATTGCCGCTTTTTCAGGTGGATCAGAAAATGGTTTCAACACTAGTGCTTCTAATTTTGTTTTACCTCGCCTAGGCGGACCTGGTAAAGTTTCATTAAAAGAATTTAGTGGAAGACCATTAATCGTTAATTTTTTTGCTTCATGGTGTACCGAATGTGCCAGTGAACTCCCAGTCTTTGCACAAGATGCAATTTTATTAAAAAAGCAAATAAACATAGTTGAAGTCAATTCATTGGAGACTGGAAATGGCTTAAATTTTGCTCAACAATTCAATATTCTGAGTTCAGTATCAGCCGTTGCAAGTGACGTTGGAGGTTCTCAAGGAAATGGATTATATCAATCACTTGGAGGTACTGGTTCGATGCCCTTAACAGCCTTTTATAGCAAAACTGGGGTCCTATTAACTACCCATATTGGAGCATTTGATGCTTCAACACTTGCAAGTGAAATAAACCAACTTTACGGACTGGCAGTTCCGACTGGAGTAACTTAATATATTAACGTGGCCTCAAATAACATAAGTCTAATCGCTGCATTTGTTGCTGGAATTGCTTCGTTTACCTCCCCATGCATTTTACCTCTCGTTCCTATATATTTAGCAACTATCGGCGGCCTTGGAGCAACCCTTGCTGACCACAATCAAATCGACATACCCTTAGCTTTAAATCGCAAATCTCGGTTACTTAAAGTTGGAAATGCCATTTTAAAAAGTAGATTTAGCACAATGACTAGAAATACAATATTATTTATATTTGGCTTCGGACTTGTGTTCACTCTATTGGGGTTGTCAACCAATATAATTAGCCGTCAAATTATCTCCAAGCAAACGGTAATTACCAGATTTTCAGGTATTTTAATTGTCGTTATGGCAATTTTTATGTTAGCTACGCTTTTTGTAAGAGCACCCGGAATATATAAAGAGTGGCGAACTCACCCTAAAATTAATAAACTGGGAAATTTTGCGGCCCCTGTGGCTGGGGCTGCTTTTGCATTTGGTTGGACGCCGTGTGTCGGACCGATATTAGCTTCAATCTTGGCACTTTCGTCTTCACAAGGCCACAGTGGTCAAGGTGCCATTTTAATGGCAACCTATAGCTTGGGACTTGGAATACCTTTTTTGATTGTATCGATATTTTTCGATTCATTGAAAGCTCCTTTAACATGGTTAAAAAGGCATGGCAATAATGTGACTTTTGTGTCTGCAACACTTTTAGCTATTTTAGGGATTCTTCTTACGATGGATAAATTGTCAATTATTACGAGTTTGTATGACAGTTTGATTTAACCCAACTTTTAATTAAAAGTGATGAAAACGTGACACGAAGATAAGCTGCTATTTCAAAACAACTCGCCCAACTCAGTTCAACGATATGACAAATTTCTACTCAGAAACTTAGTGGTCTTAGAATTTTAGCTGGTTTACTCCTATTGTTTAATAACTATTGATCCAGAACATTCTAATTTGGTTTTCCTGAATCAATTTGGAATCATATTCGAAAATCCTCAAAATTTTGGAACCCAAATGCCATCTATTTTTGTTTGGTTAATTAAGTTATTTCTCCCGACTTTGGCAGTTTAATGTGTACAAAAGTGTCATGTAACTGGTATTTCGTGTAATTTTTGGTTACTCTATTTGTAGCTCTTCGTGCCAATCCGTGGGTCATTTATGCAGCTTTTCTTCCAGGAAGCGGAGGGCAGTAACCGCCTCTGTCCAGTAGACAAAGTGCAATGAGATTATCTGTTGACATGAAACCGTATGCCATTCTTGTAATCAACCGCAGTTTGGTTTTGGTTGATTCAATCAATGCGTTAGATAGGCCATGAGTTAAGGTGGCTAGGATGGACTGCCTGTGAGCTACGATACTTTTGCATAGATCTGTGAAAGCTGGAATGCGACAACGTTTAGCCCAACTACACCAATCATCAAGTGCTGTAATTGCCTCCTGTCCTCTAAGTTGAAATATCATCTGAAACTGCTCCTTTGGTAAGTAGGCCCGATAAAGTCTCTTATTGACTCTGGCAACTTGTGACAACTGGTGACGCTAACTGAAAATCCCCACTGTTGCTAATCGAAATTCCCCACCTAGCTTGACTTTACGACGCAGTTGGGGTGTTTTCGGCTATTTATATGCTTTTAGCTGGGAATTCTTCTCCTAAATGCTAATTCTTTTGTATAGACTAACTCACATATCACTCTTGCATATCGCTCATGGCGGCATCAAATAATTGCCTTAATTCTTTAGAACATGATTCTAATTGACGGGTTATTTTAGGACGACCGGCTTTGTTTGTTTTCTCAACTATTTCCAGTTCTCTTACTTTGTTAAGACGCTCAAGCATGTCTTCTATGGATGTAACTTCAATATTTTTTACTTTTAGCTTATAGAAAAGTAACTGAGTTAACAAAAATCCTGTTAAACATATAAATACATGGACTTCTATCATATGGTCCGTATAGTGATATTGGGGTCTAATTGCGTTGTGAAATGGATTTTTGGTAGATTTAAATACCCTTTCCACGTTAGCTTGACCGTGATAAGCAGATATTATGTCTTCTGTTGTCCAGTCATCCCTGTTGGTTACAAGTATGCGTTTGCCTGCATATAAGGTTTTAAGTTCCTCGTATTTGGCTTCGTCAAACTTCCATGTAAGTTTAGGTTTTTTTTCATCTTTAATATCTGTTTCAAACAGATCTATTCCGTGGAACGAATGGACGATCTTTTGAACTTTTAAAGTTACCAAAGCAGTTGTCCTTCTAGACCGATCAGAATTAAGTGAGTTTTTTAGTTCTTCTAATTCATCTTTTATCTTGTTGATCTGTTTATCCCATCCTCTTATCTGTCCTTCTTTGAGCCTTGAAGATAATAAAACGACAATAGTTCTTTGTTTACCCCACACAGATTTTCTTGTCCGGTAACTGGGATATATAAGGTTGTTTACTTCAATATCTGAATACGCATCAATAGGTATGTTAATTAAATCTTTGTGGTGTATAGGAGATAAGCAGGCTACATAACCGATATTTTCCGTATCCAAACTTTCAAAGTTTGACTTTGAGTTAGATCCTCTGTCAAAAACTAAAGTAATATCTGATATTTCTCTTGAAATACCAGTTACAAATTCTTTGAGCGAATTTATCGTATGACTGAACTGTTTAGCATCAGATCCATTACCTTCATAAAGTCTTGAAAATACAGGAAGTAAAAAATCTTTTGTCACTACCTGAGACAGTCCGAAACACCTTAAATCATCTCTTTTCTGTTTTGAATGTCCCCTTTTAGTCAAATTAGATCTTAGATTAGTAGTTGCAATATAGGTAAAATAGTTTGTTAAGTCATAGTGTAGTAAAGAATCAGAAATCAGGTTTCTTTCTTCTAAAATCTTGCACATAGCTTCCTGACAGCTTAAAATGTTTTCTTTAGTAACTACTTTCATTTGATCCCAAAAATCCTGAGATGTTAGTTTCTCTGTCCCAAAACCCATAAGACGGGAGATGGTTGTAGTTTGAGCCCAAGTTCCAAAAGATCTTTTTGAAGAAGGCTTAATTGCACGATGTATTGCACCGACAAGAAGAATCTTACCGACATTTAAGGATTTTCTCTGCTGGGATGGAAAGATTCTCTCCATTGTAGACATAATGCCTGTTTCTTTGGCTATTTTCAGAAGTGAAGCTACGTCACCATGAGAATATGAACGAAATACAAAACCCTCGTGCGGACTTTCTAGTCCGTTAATAAGTTCTAACAGTTTTTCAGTAGTGCCTAAATGTTTAATTACCTTAGGCTTTGGTTTTCCATTAACCCTGTGGGACTCCACGATTTGCCAGTAAGTACGATTGCCGATCTTCTGACGCCTTATACTAGCCATTTATATAGTCTATACATCTTCACTATATAAATCAAGTATTAATTATAAACAATATATCTAGATATCCATATTTAGTCTATACACAAATCGAGCCTATTTTTATGGGTTTACCTGCGGTTTTGGAAATTCAGAAGCAATTTCGTCGTAAAGTCAAGCTAGAACTTCTCAAATCTGTGGTTCTAATTTATTATAATCGCTAAATTATTGGATTTCACCTCCTTGGCTCATTGATAGTGATTTTGCTCTGTATGATCTCATTTAATACGATTCTCCATTTATGTTAAAGACTACACTTTTATGCAATAATCTGTCTAACATAGCTGCAGCAACCATCGGATCTTGAAATATCTTTCCCCAAGA
>JAJYVQ010000166.1 GCA_021791915.1 Actinomycetes bacterium
GCATTTGAAATTGTTCCCCCTAAATGTGGGATTGCCAGCAAAACACCGATTGCTATAATTGTTACTATCCATGTTGCGGCTCTAACTGCTGGCAACTTTTTAATGGCTCTGGCAAGCGGTCTTATTTCTTTAATGTTTACAAAAGATCCCAATTCGTTTCCTGCAACCCTGACTACGTTCTGACGCTGTGAGAAAAGTGCAATCGCTATAATTACAAAAAGTCCGATATAGATCCACGAAGATTGGCTGTAGGACCAATATATTCCCTCTTCGAAAATTCCTATAAAAATGGAAGCATACAGTGCCAATGGAAGCTTTTCGAACCTAGCAATCGCAGCTGCGGCAAGTGGTGTTAGTAAGAACTCTGGGCCTAAAGGCGTTCCCAACTGAACTCCTTGTATTGGCTGGTACAATATAGCCCCGACTGCAGAAAGTACGGACGCTACAACCCATGTAATTAATGATAACCTACGCACAGGGATGCCCAACAGTAGGGCTCGGTCGGATGAGTCCGAAGATGCCCTGATCCCAATTCCGATATCGGTTTTAGCCAAAAACCACCAGATCCCAATCATAATGATTGGGATTACGATTACTGCAATTAGATGGTTTCCAGTAAAAACATATCCTCCGATTGACTTTTTAAAATTTATGGGTACAGTAAATGTTCCCGAAAGATTTCCATTTCCGTAAAGGTTAGGAATCTTGTATTCTGCAGCTTCAAAAAGCTGAGCCAGACCAATTGTAGCTACCGTTAGAATTAGACGTGGAGCTTTCTGGAATCGCCATATTATAACTTTGTCGATTAAAACCCCCATTATTACCGCACTTGCGATTCCAATTAAAACTGCTTCATAGTAATTAAGATGGCTTCCTAATACTAAAACTACTGCCGCAGTGGAGGCAACACCTCCTAGTTCTGCTTGAGCGAAGTTGATTATTCTGGCCGATTTGTATATTAAAACCAAACCCATCGCTGTCATACCTGTCAAGGCTCCTATTATGGCACCGTCCAAGACTGTGCCAACTGGCATCTTATTTGGCAGCGTAAAATAGGCAATTAACCACAATAAAAAAAATGCGATTATGGATATACCGTAACCTACAACTGTTTTATTTTTAATATTCACTTCTTTTTCCTTTTATCTATTTTCTATTTACCTATTTTTGTTTTAGGTAAGTATAGTTTTTAAACGTTTGTTCTGTTTTTAGCTAAATTTAGATCTTTATTTTTTTGGAACTATTAAATAATCTGTCCGAATATTAATGTTTGTTAGTAATCAATACATATATTAAATAATTAACTGGGGCTTTTAACCTGGGCAATTTAACGGTTTATGGTTAGGCAGACTGCTAGCAGAATTCGAATACTGATACTGTGTATCGTTATTACAGGCTACAAATGCTCCCTTAGTGCCGTTCATATTGCTTATAGCATTCGGGTTCCAATGCATAATCGCAAATCCGTTTGCTGGATCGAACTTGCCTGATTGCCACGTCCACTGTCCAAATATTCCGTTCGAGGCACTTGTGGTTAAATCGTTACGGTAGTTAAAAGCTCCTTGTTCAAAAGTCTGAGGAGTTAAATCAGGTCCTGCCGACTGCAGAATTGAATAAAACTGAAGAAGAGACATGTAGATGAAGTAGTAACTAGGGTTCAGTTGGCTCAGTGGAGCACCAGTTTTTAGATAAGCTTGTAAGGCTTCCTGCTGAAGCTTGTTTGACGGCACTGGTTCACCTAGTGAAATCATGTGGTCTGTTTGTTCTGCTGGATAAAGATGACCGTACCCATCTCCGCCAGTAAAAGCATAAGAGAAAAGACCAGCATAAAACCACTGGGGATAGTACTGTGCATTGTCTGCTGCACCAAACAGGTAAAAAGGAGAAACAGGGTCACAGTCTACGCAAAGAACTGTGGTAACTCCAGCCTGTTTGAATTTAGCCATAATAGTGGCGGATTCGGTGGCAAACTGAGATAGATCAAAGGCGTAGGATTGCATGACGGGCGTCTGCTCTTTATATGTGTTTTCCAAAAGACTTGCAGTTTGGTTAGCACAAGTTGTCCACTGCGGTGTATCTTGGTAGAGTATTCCAATTTTTCCAGGCTTTCCAACGGTTCCAGGACCTGCATCTGTGGCGGGAAGCCCGTATACTGTCTTTGCTAATATAGCTGCATCAGCATTTGCTTGTTCGGTACAGTTGGCACCAGGAGTGTAAGCATATGGGGCGTTTTGTTGGTAATAAGCTTGTGAATTTTCATAAATCGACAAAGAGACCACTTTTTTTAAAGCTAGGTCTTGGGCATAGGCAGCAGATGCGTCCACCAATGACATGTCAGCGAATCCATGCAAACTAGAAGCCACATTTGTAGCATCGGCATTAGCCTGAACTAAACCTCCACCAGTATCTTCTGAGATGAAGTTTCCACTTCCTACGTAAGGAACCAACTGCACATGGCGTCCGTAAAGTTCGAACTCTTTGTTAAATAAAGAGATATATGCATTTAAAGTTGTTTCCGCATTTTGATTTGTTCCAATCACGGTTTTGGGTATCACAATATATAGTGCGTTTAATACGGTCGAAGATGCTTCTCTATATGTTAACCTAATAGTAGTTTTGGTGACCCCATTGTAAGTTGAACCTCCATTATTGCCACTCCACTTAGGTTCACAAATCGGTGAATAGACCGACCAAGGTATCTGAAGTTTGCCTGGTCCACAGCTGACTCCAGACACTGTTTCACCAGGTGCTCCTGGTGATGTCGCTGGTGTTATCCCCGAAGTATTTGTCACTCTGGCTGTATCTGTTTTATTAGACGGAATGAATACTAAAACCAACACTAATACCAAGATTCCTGTTGCAAAAGTTATATATCTATCGACAAGTCTTTTGACGATATTTTCCTGCTTGGTTAGAACCGCACCTGCGGACGCTCTTTTTTCTGGTGGCATTTTACCCAACTGCTCCTTAAAAATTAATTTATTAAATGTACCGTTTAATTCTGCGTACTTATTATTTTCGACAAAAACTTAGAATATCTATATTTAATTTAAGCCAATAATTACCAAATTACCCTATCTAACATTATAACGTCATAATTTTAAACTATAGGGTTAATCTAAAAACTTATACGATTATGCATGAATTCTAAAATTATGCCAATTAATTGAAAAATCATAATATCTATAATTAATTCTTTAACTGTTTCAAATTCACCTTACTTAAGCTTAAGATATTATCCTTTAGGTTTAACTGTAATTACTGTTTACTTAAGCACACTACCAAGTAATTTTGCATTAAATTACAAAACAGCTTATCAAATATCATCTCAATTCTACCAATAGAAAAAAATTAATGTAATAAAATTGAGTATTCCAAAAGTGATTTATAACTTTCACCCATCTTATAGACTTTGTAAAGAGAAATTTAAGATATTTTTTTACCGGTTAAACCGGTCGCTGAGATTATACGAAAAGAAAGCAAATGGACAGTTATACAATTTCACAACAGGACTTTGTCGCTACAATAAAATTCAATATCGAAAAAACAGCAATTGACAGTCGAATGGGCACGGTACTGAAAGAGCTTGCAACCCAAATTCAGGTTCCTGGGTTCAGAAAAGGAAAAGTTCCTTCTCAAATTATAAAATCTAGACTTGGTGTTAAAGCAGTCGTAAATGAATGTGTAGAAGAGATGCTACCAGAACTAATTGAAACCGTCGTCGAAAACGAAGATCTTGAACCAGTTTCAAAACCTCATTTGGAAAAGATCGAAAATCAAACTGGTGATATCGTAAATGCCACAGTAAAGATAGAGCTGTTTCCAATAATCGATGTTGGAGATCTGAAAAACTTGACGATTACCATTAAAAATCCGACGGTAAGCGATGAGGACATAAAAAAAGAAGTCGAAAAGCAGTTAAAAATTGATGCTGAACTGCTTGATGCAGACGTTAGTAAAGAAATTGACAGTTTAGATGTGGTAACCGTAGATCTTTCAGTTGCTCTTAAAGATTCCGAGAACTTAGAACCAATATATGAATCAAGTGACATAATTATAGATTTCAGTGAAGAAAATCAGTTTGAATTCATTAAAGATGCTTTGATAGGACATAAGTTAAACGAAGAAGTAATTGGAGATATGGATTCAAACGGATCTCCCGCCCAGTTTAAGGTGGTTGTAACGAAAATACGTTCACTTAAGTTTCCAGAACTGACAGACGATTGGGTCGAATCGAATTCAGATTTTAAGAACAAACAAGAGCTTTTGGATTCAATAAGAAAAGACTTAGCTGTTTTAAAGCGAAAAGAAACATTGGACTCTTTTAATTTTGAACTATTTAATACATTTCGTAACGAATTGAACAACAAAATTCACAGATCAATGATCATGGATGTAACGAGTCAAGAGTATTACTCACTGAATGAGCGGTTAAAACAGATGAACACAAGTATCGAAAAATACTTAAGGCTATCTAGGATGTCGAACCGTGATTTTGAAGCTTCCTTGATTAACCGTGCTTATGAATCGATAGCTTCTATAGTTTTACTGAGATCAATTGCAAATTATCTGAATATTGAACATTCTACGTCAGAGATCGAAGATCATATGTTTGATCAGATATCGGATAAATTCAATAATGACTTTGACGAATTTAAAAAATACATGGATAACCTCAAAGAATCGGCTTCGATACAGTTCAAACAGTTAATATCCAACACTAAAACGGAACTGTCAGTTAAAGATGCATTTGAATGGATCAGACACAATATTAAGCTAGTCGATGAAGATGGTAGTCTGATTGACAACAGCATGGTCTTTGAGAGTGCTGATAATGAGGAAGCACCTGTTACAGTTGCTCAGTCAGATTCGTCTCGGGTAATAAATTCAGCAGTAGAAAATCAGACAGTAGAAAATCAGACAGTAGAAAATAAAGCAGATGTACAAAACTCTTCAAATAATAAAACATCTGAACAGGATTCCCAAATAGATGAGGATTCCCAAATAGATATTGAGAGTTCAGTCAGCAACCAAAATTTAATTAG
>JAJYVQ010000167.1 GCA_021791915.1 Actinomycetes bacterium
ATGTGATGTCAAAGACGTTATAATCCCAACTGTAACTGATGCCAATACAAGTATAACGATAGGTAAAGAAACCAGAATTTTCTGAACTGTATCTGAGCTTTTAGATTCGTAATTTGTCACTAAACGAATAATAGCTTATTTAGTGCTTTAATGCCATAAAATGCACTAATTATTTATCCGAATAAGATAAATCGGCCTTGTACAAATTAATGAAGGTAGATTTTTGGAATCAGAAGCTATAATTCTTTCATGTGGCGATACGTCATATAGCGATACTCAATCAACTGGTCGGAGGGGTCAGCATAAGTATTACTAATACTGCGTTAGCTACCAGATCCCCACATCTTTAGGCTTGCCATAGTTGCAATAGGAAGCGAAGATATTGCAGAGCCTTAACTGTGTGTAATCCGATACTATCTGTATGACAAAAATGGCGAGATTGACCAAATATTCTATCCCGAACTATCAAAACTGTAACTTCCGGTGCTTGAGCTTCTTGAAATCTCATTTAACTTATACAAATGATTAATAGTTGGGAGCGTAAAACCGTAATTACTTTTGCGGAAAGCAGGTTATAGATATACAATAATGGACTTTGAGCATTCTGATTAACACAAGATAGATTTCAATTAGGTAGTTGTTCGCTACTTCAAAACTGTCAGATCAGCTGGGCTCTAAATAACTCAGGTTAGATTATTCATAGAAGTATTTTCAGATTTAGCATTGTCAGTTGACAGCATTAAAATACCCCATGTCACCGAAATGATTCCAATTGTTTCTAAGATAACTGCTAAAAAAGAGGAGCTGATAGTTGAATTAAATAAGATCACTGCTATAGCCGTGGTTGCTACTGGGTTTATTAAGTTAATTGTTGGAAGTGACCAAGAAAGCTTTTCGGACTGGAAAGCACTTTGAATCAACAGTAAAGCTACTAAAAACGTTGGAACTAATAGATAAGTTCCTGGAGCTTCAAAAACTGTGGCTAATAGATTCATATGACCTCTTAGATCTAATGAGCTAATGATCTGCTTTATTTCTAGCGCTAGTAAAGTATTCATTAGAGAACCAGTTGCTGCAAGCCAAAATGTTCTAAGATTGATTGACTTTGTAAGCTTCAATATGTATAAACCTAAAACTGTGATCAACCCAAAGATCGCAACCGATAGCAAAAGTCTTGATGGCGTGTAGCTGCCAATAGAATCTTTGCTGTCAGATACAACTAAAAAAAGAATTAAACCAAGTACCGTCAAAAGACTATAAACAAGCTCTTTGAGATTAAACTTAATTTTCTTAACAATATTTGAAATCGGCAGTGCGATCAGAAAATTTAAGATCATCAGTGATTCAACTAAAACCAATGATCCAAAATCTAATGCTACAAATGAGATTATGTATCCGATAATTGAAAATAGAAAACCTATAAACCATTTTCTATCAGCAAACAGTTTTGAAATTAATTTAAGCTTTAAATTTAAGCTATAGTCTAGTTGGCTTGCCGTATTTTGCTGGAGGACCCCAGATGCAGCAAAGAGGATATCGGCTATAACTGCCAAAGCTATTGCAACTGCCACCTAAAAACTGTACCTTTTAGACAAAACTATGTACTCATTCAATACAACAGTTAATAACAACATAGCGATATATCAGTTCTCGTCAACTAAGGATTTCACTCAGTTGTCTATTTGGAGTTGAATTCGTTTAATAGTAAAATGGCTTGCTTTCCCCAATAGTCAATAAATGAGTTAAATCCTAGCTCAAGGGGAGTTGCATGCCAATTAGCTAAGTGGAATACGAAGTGTGATATTGCTCCTAACGTCAAAACACCGGCCAGTTTTGCAGCTTCATCGTCGAATCCGTAAGCACAAAACAGATCGACGAATATTCCATATCCGTCGTTCCAAGTGTCGCTGATTGCAGTTCTAACTAACCCAGGGATCCCATTGGTATCACCCGTGATGGCTAACATGTTATGTTCTGAGCTCATAAAAGTTATCAGCTCATTTAGGATAAATTTTGCGTCAGCTTCGATATCTCCGCTGTAGTTTCCTTTTAATTTATTGCGCAATCCAACAATTCTTAAATGATATTGATTAACAACTTCTAATAGTATTTCAGACTTAGAGGTGAAGTGTCTGTAAAGTCCTCCACTTCCTGGTTTTAGTCCCGAGAGTCTCTCAATTTCTGAAATTGAAGTATTGTTATAGCCTTTAGTGGCAAATAAACTTGCTGAATTGTCTATTATTCTGTCTTTTGTATCGTTTCGTCTTCTATCAGTCAAAGACACCTTCGTCTATCCACCTTGTAAATGTTTCTTTTTTAATAATCTCAAGCTCTAAAAATTCATCTAATAGTTTTTTTAACTGCTTTATAACAGCTATTGTAGCAGGAGACGTAGTAATGTTATTGTCAAACTCTTCTTTAGAGATATAGGGCTCTAACTGTCTGGAATATCTCACTGGCAGTAAATTTTGCCTACTGATGATCGCTTGGGCTCCCACTTCGGCTAAGTTTTGAATTTCAGTTTTTTGTTGATCGTTTAATTTACCCATACCCTCTTGTAGCCATTTTCTAGCATAAGCGATATGGCGAGCTTCTTCTGAGGTATGGGCGATTCCAATTTGAACCAATATCGGATGTAAGTCACGTCCATCGTCTCCGATAGTTGAGTTTTTCGATCCTTTCATAGCTTGATTAAGTTCATCTCCGATAAATTCAAAAAGGAGTACATTAACCCAAAAGGCCTCAGGGAGTCTAACCGCTAAATCTTGAGTGAAGTCAGCAATAGTTTTTGACCACTGTGCTTCTCCCACGTCTCTAGTTTTTATGTCTGAGTTAATCTTTACCCAGTTGTTGAACATGGCCATGTGTTGACACTCTTCGGCAACTTCATGCAATAGATATCTGAAGTTCGGATCGTATTGATCTACTTGCCACAAAAGTGCCAAGATCCCCTGCATGAGAAGATGTTCACCGTGAGCGACATTACGCATGGTTTGTGTAGTCTCCCATCTTTCTATAAAACTTCTATCTTCAGGATTAAGTTTATTTAACAAACCAGATGCACTAAATAGTGAGCGTCCAGCTGGAACATACGCCCAATCGTTTGTTAAAGGTACTGACCAATCGATTATGTCGTCGCTGAAAGGATACCATCTTCTGTTTACACTTGCATTATTTAGCCTCTCTGCTACACTTTGCGGAACCGCTACCGTAACTGTCATAAGTCCTCCATACGTAACTACTTACTTATTTGTTTCTACTTATATATTAACTCTCATTAATTAAATTGTCTAATCAAAGCATAATCAATCTCTAATTAAAGCCATTTCGAATATCAATATGGTCAATGTGTCACAAGATATGTCAAAGGCAGTTATTCAAATTGGATTGCGAATTAAGATATCAAGTAATTTACAAGAGCTGCTGTGGCAATTGTAGCAGTTTCACTTCTTAAAACCGTCTGACCTAACGTAAATTTGTCCTCAACTTTTTCCAACTCTTTTTGACTGAAT
Source organism: Actinomycetes bacterium (assembly GCA_021791915.1). Lineage (GTDB taxonomy): Bacteria > Actinomycetota > Acidimicrobiia > Acidimicrobiales > JABEUL01 > JAJZNL01. The sequence goes on from JAJYVQ010000167.1 coordinate 3,513, forward strand.
CCGCCTTCAGGTCCAATCAATAAAATATCTTTAGTAGCAATTAATTCTGAAGTCAGAGATTTTCCCTGTTTATCCATAATTGCTACTTTTGTCCCAAGGTCGGAAACTATTTGCTTAAATGTCGTAATCGAACTTATATTTGGCAGATACGGGTTTCGTGACTGTTCTCCTGCACTTTTAGCGATCTTTAAAAATCTAGAATGGAGTTTAATTTCAGTTTGCCCGTTAAGTTTTATAGTCGTTCTGTCTGAAATAAAAGGAACTATGTTTTTAATACCTAACTCGGTTAACTTTTGAACACATAATTCAGAGTTTGAAGTTTTCGTTATAGAAAATCCGATTGAGATGTTGTGGTGTTCTGTGTTGATCGAACAAATCTCGCTTATAGGTATCAGATCTGATTTATTGGGTTCTGTTTTTAATAGATTTGATTCACACAATCTCCATTTCCCCTTGCCGTCAGAGATGATAGCGTATTCTTTGTCTTTTATCCTAAGTACATTTTTTAAGTGGTGATAGGACTCTTGGTCCAGCTGACATGAATTTAAATCTTTTACGTATACAAAAGAAGACGCATCGGGTAGGTTGTAGCTACTGAGTCCCAAAGGAATTTTGCTTAATTAATTACTGATTTGAGCTTTGAAAAAAGAGAGTGACTGCTGTTAGGGTGGTTTATCTCTTCGCCAGAAACTTGAGCAAACTTGGTTAATAGTTCTACTTGTTCACGAGTCAAATTGGTTGGGGTAACCACGTTTATTATTATCGCAAGATTCCCCCTGGATTTGCTTCTCAAGTCTGGTATCCCTTTTCCTCTTATAAGTTTGACCGTTCCGCTTTGAGTTCCAGCTGGAATCTCAACTTCCTGTAGCCCGTCAAAAGTTTCGATTTTAGTAACGTATCCCAAAGTTGCTTGAGCAAAAGTAATATTTAAGTTATAGATTAAATCATTGCCTTCTCGCTTAAAATTCTTGTCAGATTTTATGTTTACGTGAACGTACAGGTTACCGTTAGCGCCTCCCCTAGGACCTGCTGCTCCGCGTCCCGCTAACCTTAATGTTGTCGAGGAGTCAACACCTGCGGGTATGTCAACTTTTAGTTCTTGAGTTCCGCGTTTCAAACCCTCTCCAGAACATTTGGAACATTTTTCTGCGATGACCTGACCAGTACCCTGACAGGTTTTGCACTCTGTTGTAGTTACAACCTGACCCAAAAAGGAGTTTCTGATACGTGAAACGGTGCCAGTACCCTGACAGTCTCTGCATGTTGTTGCAGAAGTTCCCGGTTTTGCCCCAGTTCCGTTACAGATGTCACATCTTGTCGGAGCGTAAACTGTGACGTCTTTTTGAATACCGAAGACTACGTCTTTAAGTTCTAGATCTACAGTTATTTCCAAATCCTGACCGACTGGCGGCCCAGTTCTTTTAGGTCTTCTTGATCCAAAGGGACTGGTTGAACCGAAAAAGGATTCAAATATATCAGAAATATCACCGAAACCTCCGACATTCGAA
>JAJYVQ010000168.1 GCA_021791915.1 Actinomycetes bacterium
TACCTAAAATTTGCTTATATAGTTCTTTATCTTTCATATAGATAATTATTCCATAAAATTACCTAGCTGGTGAGATTACCCACAGAAAACCCAGAAGAGCCAGAAATTTGAACTTATCGAACCAGGCGATAACGGAGGCGAATCCGTTAATTCTGTGAGAAGGTTTACGACAGGGATATTTAAGGTTAAAGAACAGATTATAGAACTTGTACCTAACCAGAAGTTTTCCTATAGGCTTTTATCAGGATTGCCAGTTACAAATTACGAAGCCACCGTGACCTTAGAAAGCGTTGCGAGCAAAACCAATATCAAATGGGAAGCAACTTTTGAGACAAGCAGTTTGATAAAGAGACCGATGGTGCTTTTAATAAACATCATCTTAAAATCTATGGCAAACGATTTGTCAAAGGCTTAAACTTAACCTCATCAAATTAATTTGAGACCAGATTATCTGCTGGCACATTAGCAGAAGTCTTGATTCGGGTTAACTTCTTTACTTCATATATGAGTCCACCTATACCGACTACAGGAACAATAATTATAACCAAAATAATCGGGATCCCGATGCTGTCCAAATTGTGAACATGGACTCCCGTAGCTATTGAAAACGAAGCAACCGAAGGAAAAACAAGCCCGAATAAACCGGCTAAAAAAAATGCAATTCCTCCCCACTTCAACGTTCTAAAGGATGTCTTAAGGGCCACTTTTCTAATTTCTGTTTCGTTTAGACCTTTCTTTCTCGTGAAAGATCCGAAAAGTCCACCTGCTAAAACTTGTATTACCATAGTTCCGATTCCAAATAGTGCACCAGGCAACCAAGCGATTTCAGCACTGTGCATGCCAGGAGCCAAGACAGTCACTATTATCAAAGCAAAAGCTCCCAACCCCCAGCCAGCTATAAAACCGTGTACCAAAGGCATATAAGATTTAAGATCAGAAATCTCTTCTGATTTGACAGACACATTATCTTTGTAGTGATCTTTGACATGATCTGTGTGTTGATCTTTGTATTGATCTTTGTGTTGATCTGTATCTTGCGCTAATTTGTGATAGAACTTAGAACCCAATAAATGCAAATGGACACTCTGTCCTTTTTTTACCATCATATAGCCTGATATAGCCATAACCATTCCAACTACAAGATATGTAATATTGTTTGCATTTTGAGAAGTCAAAAAAGCTGCCAAACCAAAATAACCGATTTCTGACAGAATAGCTCGCTGTATGGTAAATGCTAGCGAAAACAAAAAACCTTTTTTCATTCCCTTTTTGGTAGAATAGCTACTGATAGCATAGCTAAATGTAATAGGCCATGTATGTTCGTCGGGGGTAACTCCATGAACCATTCCTAGTAAAAATGCCGTAACTAGGATCGAACCAATTCCAAGTGCAGTTGGATCCCATAAATTTATTACTGCTATCATCTCTCCCCCTCATCTAACGTGCACTGCTTGCAAACTCCCTCGACTACCAAGGAATGACGCAACACATTAAAACCAGTCTTAGAAACCATTTCACCTATCGACTTATCAAAAAAATCACACGGAATCTTAGAAACAAGTTGGCATCTCTCACATATTAAATGGTCATGATGTTCGCTTCTTAACTCAAAATGAGATTTGCCGTCATTTAAGTCAACTTTATAGAGAACCTTTTGTTCTTCAAGCTTATTTGCTGCCCTAAACACCGAAGAAAAGTCAGCCTGAATTCCGTTCAAGCTCAGTGCCAGCTGAATCTCCTCTATCGTCCAGCAATCTTTTTCACTATTATCCATTACACCTACAACGGCTTCAGGTATTCTCGATATTCTTCCCATAAAAGATATTATAGCATCATTTGCAAGTTATTTGCACAAATAACTTGCAAAAACTTACCTTGGCTTGTCCTAACCTAGTTATAAAATGCATATATCATTGAATTATCTGTAATCCTCTGATTTGAAACCTAAGGTTAGAGCTATCTAATCGCACTGTGACAACAAAAATATTTAACTTAATACCAACTATAAAACCTGCTGTATTCAGTTTCTAGAGGACTTAATATCTGTTGTCAATCAAATAAGATTTTTGCAACTGTTTTTTACTACTTCAGATTTGTCTTGCTAACTAAAGTTGCAGTTTCTTACTTAAAGTGAAACAAGTTACATCACTTGTGTGATCTAAACCAATATCACCTCAGTTTTTCTAACTCTTGCAGAGTCCTTACTGTCAATTTCCTATCGATGGCAGATTTCATTCCTTCTAAGGTAGCAATTGCCGCAGATACAGTAGTGATACAGGGAACTCCGTAAGCAGAAGCTGCTCTCCTTATGTAGTCACCGTCGGCTCGGGCTCCCCTACCTCTAGGCGTATTGATTATAAGTGTCACTTCCCCTTGTTCCATCAGATTTACTATATCCTGACTGTTTTTAGAATTTATATCTACTAGACCCTCAAGCAAAGAGGAACGTTTCATCACTAGTTGGGAAACTGGAATTCCGTTTTTCTTTAAAAACTCTGCAGTACCTTCAGTAGCAATAATTGAAAATCCCAATTCTACTAGTTCTTTGGTTAATTTAACTGCCTGAGGTTTATCCCTATCAGCTAAAGATATGAATATTTTTCCTTCTTTGGGAATCGCTGATCCTGCCGCTGCTTGACTTTTAGCAAATGCCGCACCAAAAGTTAAATCTACTCCCATAACTTCACCAGTGGATCGCATCTCGGGACCCAACAGTGCGTCGACTTCAGGGAATCTATAAAACGGCAATACAGCTTCTTTCACTGCAACATATGGCAAGTGAGCCGACAAATTGATGTTCCCGCTAGAGCCCAGTGGAAGATCTGAACTAAGGTACTTTAATTCTTGAATTTTCTCAAACGTATATCCAGCCATAGTCAATGCCGCGACCTTAGCGAGAGGAACACCGATTGCCTTCGACGTAAATGGAAGAGTTCTAGAGGCTCTCGGATTTGCTTCGATAACAAACACTTCATTTTTTTGAACTGCAAATTGAACATTTATTGGCCCCAACACATTCAACTCGTTTGCTATTTTAACAACATTGTCCTCTATTAATGAAACTACAGACGGATCTAAGTTCTGTGTTGGTACGACACAAGCTGAATCTCCGCTGTGAACACCGGCTTCTTCAACATGTTCTAATATTCCACCTATAATTACCTTGCCAGTCTTATCTCTAATCGCATCAACGTCAACTTCTATTGCGTCTTCTAAAAACCTATCTATCAGCACGGGATGATCGAAGCTTTTGTTCTTTTTTACCGCAACAGCCTCGAAAGCCTCCAATTGAGTCCAAGCTTCGATTAAGTCTTGTTTATTGTAGACGATCTCCATCGCCCGACCACCCAACACATAACTTGGCCTAATTAATACAGGATAACCAACTGTTTCAGCAATTTCTTCAGCTTGTTTAAGATCAGTCGCCGTACCACCTTTAGGCTGAGTTATGTTTAGTTTCAAACAAAGCTTAGACCATAAGTCCCGATCTTCAGCGATGTTTATTGAACTTGGTGAAGTTCCCAGTATCAAGTTCTTGTCGATCGAGCCAGCTAGTTTCAGTGGTGTTTGACCGCCCAAACCTACAATTACTCCCTTTACTTTAGACAAATTGCCACTAGCTGCCATTTCGGCTTCTATAATATTGGTCAAATCCTCGGTTGTAAGAGGCTCAAAGTAAAGTTTGGTTGAAGTGTCATAGTCTGTAGATACCGTTTCAGGATTGCAATTTACCATAATAGTTTCGTATCCCACTTCCTGCAAAACCATCGAAGCATGCACGCAACAGTAGTCGAATTCTATTCCCTGCCCAATTCTATTCGGTCCAGATCCCAAAATAATTATCTTTTCTTGTGAAGATGACGACAACTCTGACTCGTCTTCAAAAGTAGCATAATAGTAAGGCGTGTAAGCTTCAAATTCCCCCGCACAAGTGTCTACTGTTTTGTATGTTACCTTCACACCTTTTTCGTCCAATACTGCTTTTACTTCTTCTTTTGAGGTGTTAAATATTTTTGCTAGTTGTACGTTTGAAAATCCCTGTTGTTTTGATCTTTTCAATAAGCCAAAATCCAAGTCACCTATTTTAAACGACTGTGAAGTTTGTTCTAGGTATTTTCTAAAGTCAACAATCTGTTTGATCTGTTCTAAAAACCACGGGTCAATGTTTGTAACAGAATACAGCTTATCTATAGTAATATCTCTATAAATAAGCTCAGCTATCAAAAAAATTCGGTCTGGAGTAGGAGTCTCAATTTTATCTAACAGCTCTTGATCGGTAAATACCTTATAAGTATCCTCCCTTTCGTCACAGTTTAAGCCAAATCTATCTTCTTCCTTACTCCTTATTGCTTTCTGCAACGACTCTTCGAAAGTTCTACCGATCGCCATAACTTCACCTACACTCTGCATTCTCGTACCTAAGATACCGGTAGTGCCTGGAAGTTTTTCAAATGCGAACCGCGGAATCTTGGTTACGACATAGTCGATGGTAGGTTCAAAACTTGCTGGCGTAACTTTCGTAATATCATTTAATATTTCATCTAATCGATATCCCACTGCCAACTTTGCTGCGATTTTAGCGATCGGAAATCCCGTTGCCTTGGATGCTAATGCAGAACTTCTGGAAACCCTCGGATTCATCTCAATTACCGTCATGTCTCCGTTAGTTGGATTGACTGCGAACTGAATGTTAGATCCACCAGTTTCAACACCAACTTTTCGAATAATCTTAAAAGCCTGATCCCTCATGTTCTGATACTCAACATCACTTAAAGTTTGTTGCGGAGCTACTGTTATTGAATCACCAGTATGGACACCCATAGGATCAAAATTTTCAATTGAACATATTATTACGCAGTTATCCGCATTATCTCTCATTACTTCAAGCTCGTACTCTTTTTGTCCTGCAATGGACTCTTCAATCAATATTTCGTGAACAGGTGATGCCACAATACCTTCTGTAGCTAATCTTAAAAATGATTTCAAATCTTGA
>JAJYVQ010000169.1 GCA_021791915.1 Actinomycetes bacterium
TTTTGGAAATCTTCTCGGAGGATCAACTGCAGACGATACCTTTAGAGCAGAAACAGTTATAGTTTGGAACGGTAATCCTGCATTTACACGCATACCTTATTTTCACTATTTGACCGAAGCTCGTTACAGGGGAGCAAATATTGTTACTATATCACCTGACTTTAGCCCTTCGGCAATCCATTCGGATATGCACATTCCAATAACACCAGGCACAGATGCGCAGTTTTTACTTGGTACATGCAACTACATAGTTCAAAACAATCTCTATGATACAAATTTTTTGAGCTCACAAACTGACATAACATTTCTTGTAGATGTAGCCACAAAAAAGTTTTTAAGAGAGTCAGATATGGTTGAAAACGGTAAGCAAGACAGATTTTACGGTTTGACGGATACGGGAGTAACTTTGATTAACGGTTCAAAACTGGATCCTCCTGATCAAAAAAGTAGATTTAAGTTAGAAGCTACGGCAGAAACAATACTAAAAGACGGTTCTAAAACTCAAGTTACAACTGTTTTTAATCTCCTAAAGCAAGAGTTGGCAAAATATACCCCAGAATCGGTTGAACAGATATGTCAGATAAGCCAAGACGTATTAAAGAGGTTCGCACATTTAGTAGTAGGACATAAGACTAAAGTTTCCAACGGTCTGGGTTCTTGCAAACATTTTCACGGAGATTTAATGGAACGCTCTATGGATCTGTTACTTGCAATGACGGGAAATTGGGGTAAGCCCGGAACTGGATTTGACACTTATATAATTGCACTCTTAGAAGGCGAAGTCCTCTCAATGTTCAAAAGCGGTGTCGGAGCTCAAGCTGGAGCAGAAGCGATCGAAGCCGTAGAAGCTTTTCTTGCTATGTTACAACAAAACAGCGATACTTCAAGTCTTGGGAAAGCTTACATAGAGTTAATGAGAATGGGAGCTCCGCTGTCTAATGTCGTGCCTCCAGCAATATATTACTATCACCAGGGAGGTTTTAAAGAAGACTGGGATAAAAACGGATACGGACAGGACAACAAATCTTTGGGAGATGCCTTGGTAATGGCCGAAAAAAACGGTTGGTGGGATGGGTTAATTAGACCTGCAAACGATAAAAAAACTAAGGTGATGATCGTAGCTGGTACAAATATTTTAAGGAGAACTAGAGGAGGGCAGCGCAACTTACTTAAGTCTCTCTGGCCCGAGTTAGACTTTGTCGTCACCGTTGATTTCAGGATGAATACTACGGGATTACATTCAGATCTGTTTTTGCCGATTTCTTGTGAAGGTGAGCGAATCGAAATGCATGCTGCCAATTCACACTCCTATGAACGAATGTTTTCAGATAAGGCTTTTGAGCCGATAGACAATGTTCCCAGTGAATGGGAAGTATTCAATTCAATTGCTAAAGCGATTGCCAAACGGGCTAAAGAGAGAAACCTAACGAATTTTACCTTACAGAGCGGGCTTTCCAAAGATTATGCTGAACTAGATCAGGCTTTAACACATCTAAGCGATCACAGTGACGAAGCTGTTTTAGATGAAATTTTAAGAGACTCTGCATTGGCAGGAAATTTGGCAGCTGGTACCGATCTAGCTACGTTAAGACAAAAAGGTTACGTTAAGCCAGTTCAGCTACCGGCTCCCCTAGAAGCAATTGCAGGTAATAAAATAACCGATAACGAACCGTTTGTGGCATATGCAAATCATGTTACAAACGGTGATATTTTTGAAACTCTAACTGGAAGAGCGCAGTTTTATATCGACCATGAGTGGTTTATAGAAGCCGGCGAAAATCTACCGTGTTATAAGCCAACGCCAGAGATGGGAGGTGACTATCCTTTCAGAATAACGGGAGGTCACCCGAGGTGGTCAATTCATGCTACGAATACCACGAATCCTCTTATATTAGAGACTACCAGAGGCAAACCTGTTATACATATTAACCCTATTGACGCAGCTGAACTTGCAGTAAAAGATGGTCAGAAAGTTCTTGTCTATAACGATTATGGCGAGTTTAAGGTAGATGCTAAAGTCACTCCTGCGGTTAGGCCAAAACAGGTAATACTCTATGCGTCGTGGGAACCACAGCTTTTTGAAGATTGGAAAGATGCCACACATGTTGAGCCCGGACCAGTGAAATGGCTTCATTTTGTTACAGGATATGGACATTTGGTATACACGCCTATGCAGTGGCAGCCAGCTCAGTCGGATAGAGTTTATGCAGTAGGACTTAAGGCCCTTAATTGATAATGAAACTTAATTGATAATGAAAAGAGTCCTTAAATAACCGCTTCTATTAGTCTGCATCTGATATTAGTATTTCATAAATAAGTTGCTAATAATTGGTATGAATACAGTTAATAAGTATTTAACATATATATAGTGCAGTGTGTTTATCATGGTTGAACCTAATTTTGAAACAGTTGATCTAAGGATTGTCGTCGTTGAAGATCATGCATTGGTCAGAGAAGGTATGATACAAATATTCGGGAAAGTCGATGGCTTCATAGTTGTGGGTGAAGCTACAAACACGTACGATGCCGTGGACACAATAAAAAACTTAAAACCAGATGTGGCAATTGTAGACATACAGATTCCGGGCGGTGGCGGTGTTCAAGTTATTAAAGAAGCTTCGCTACTGTCTGACAAAACTAAATTTTTAGTAGTATCTGCTTACGATGACTACGCCTACATCACAGCGGTTTTTGATTCCGGAGCAAGTGGGTATCTCTTAAAAACTGCAAGTAGTAACGAACTTACAAATGCTGTAAAAGCTGTGTCTTACGGTGCCACTGTAATTGATCAAGAAATAGCGGCACGACTTAGGAAACGATGGCACGGCGAACATAAAGTAGCTATTGATTTAACCGACAGAGAGATTGACGTCTTAAGATGTTTGGCCAAAGGACTATCTAATAAACAAATTGCCAAAGAATTGACTTTAGGGATAAGAACTATCGAAGGTTATGTAAGCAATATACTCTCAAAACTTAACGTTCAATCTAGAACAGAAGCTGCGATTTGGGCCGTCCAAAATCGAATAGTCGAACCGTCAAATTTATCCCAGCCAGATAAAACCCATTCAAATGTATCCGAGTCAAATATATCTCAGTCAAATGTATCCCAACTGTGATACCAAACAATTTACATGCTAACAAAAACTCAGATAAGATTAAAGCTTCTGAGGTCTTCAAGCGGGCTTTAAAACCGCCACTCAGAGATTCTAGGTTTTGGGCTGTACAGTTTACGGTTCTTTTAATTACCTTAATTCACTACTATTTGGACGTTACCAAAGTGTTTACCGGTTCACCTTGGTCGTCAATACCAGTATTTGTGCTGTTGCTACCAGTTGGATATGCGGCAATTAAATACGGTCTTCACGGTTCAGCAGCAACTTCAGTTTGGTCCACAGTTTTGTGGATCCCCGATCTTTACGTATCAAGTGATCGTGATGCCAGAGCTTTTGGCGCAATTGCAATCGTTGTGGTAAATGCTGTTGGGATTATCATAGGTGAAAGAATTGAACGCGAACTTTTAGCTATAGCTAAAGCAAAAGCAGCACAAGAGCAACAGCGAATAAGTGAAGCTAGATTTAGACATCTGTTTGCTTCAACGCGTGCACCAATATTGCTTTTTGATGAACACGGAAAAGTGGTCAATGCAAATCCAGCTGCTTGGGGTGTTTTCAAAAATAAAGTTTTGGACTTAACCTTTGCAGACATCTGCAATATGTCCATAACAGGTGTATTTAAAGGGAAGAATCCGACAAATATTCAACTGGACATTGACGGTCAGACTGTTGAATTTAGATGTTTGATAAGTTTGGTTAAAGAAAATGATATTTACGTAACTCAACTACTCTTACAAGATATTACAGAAGAGAGACGAGCATTTAAAGACGTTAAAGCTTTTGCAAGTTCGCTTTTAGACGCTCAAGAAGATGAAAGGTTAAGAATTGCAAGAGAGTTACACGATGACCCGCTACAGGCAGTAATTCATTCCAGCCGTCAGATAGACTCCATACTTATTGACAAAGAGTTTCAGTTGCCAGGAAATCAGCGCACAGTTCTCACAAAAACAAGAGAAGAGCTCCTAAAGACTGCTCGCTCAATCAGAAGCATCGCACAAGGTCTTCGTCCACCATCTTTGGAGCATCTGGGTTTGTCTGCAGCTATCAAAGGCCTTATCGCTGATTTGGAACCTGAATTTGGTTCTTCGATTAAGTTTGTTCAAAAAGGAGAAGAAAAACGTCTGAAATTGGAAGTCGAACTTGCGATGTACAGGATATGTCAGGAAAGTCTTCAAAATGCCATAAGTCATGCCAAGGCCAATTCAATTGAGGTTGAATTGGCCTTTCAAGAATCAACAGTTTTCTTAAAAGTATCTGACAATGGGGTCGGTTTTGACTCAGTATCTAATATTGACGACAAACGTTTAGGCCTTAGGGGAATCAGGGAAAGAGTGAGTCTGTTGGGTGGTAATTTTACCATATCTACAAAAGAAAGTTCGGGAACTACCTTAACCGTATTAATACCGACAGACATTTATTCGAAGTGATTCCGTTGAAATAAAACTATTCATCGAAGTTACATAGTTCCACAGATAAGAATTGAAATACCAAAATATACCTCCAAATATCATTTTAATTGTTCAGATTCTAGAGTTTCTTTTTCATTAACACAGTCGTTTAAAGCATCACACTGAACTTACACCAAAAAGCTTACACTTTCAATGTAGATATAGGAGAATATACCTGACTTTGACACTTAATTTTGGGATTGTGATCTGTTTAGCCTGTTAGTAAGCTAGAAGTAAAGATTTCGTCCGAACCAGTATTTGAATCTTGATCTAATATATGGCTCATATTTAATGAAAATATCATTATTTTGTGGTTTTTTTCTATTGCCGGGCTCTCTATTATCATTTAAATATGCCCTGATTGTTTTTCTGTCTCGGTTTAAATG
>JAJYVQ010000170.1 GCA_021791915.1 Actinomycetes bacterium
AAGTGCGACACTTCCGTCTAATCTGGCAAATCTAAATTCCGTGATGTGTGTATCGACTTCGTTTTGTGTAGCAGTAGGACAGGGTAATAGTAGTATGCCCGGGACATATATTTTACTGACTGTACCTACCATAAGTGCATTAACTCCCAACATAGGCATAACTTCTGGAGGTACTTCTGTGACCATCTTTGGGACTAACTTGTCTAGTACAGTATCGGTGTATTTTGGAAATGTTGCAGCAAATGCCTTTACCGTGATTTCAAATTCGGAAGTTCAAACAACTTCTCCTTCGGTAGCTTCAGCTGGTGTAGTGGCTGTTACCGTGGTGACTGATTCTGGAACTAGTCAGCAGACATCTGCTGACGAATTTGTATATTTAAGTCCCGGATACTACCATCCTATTAACCCAGTTAGAATATGTGATACACGGATGATTAATACTCCTTACGTACAGTCAAATGAGTGTGATGCTTCGGGCCCACAGACACTAGGTCCAGGATCTATTTTAAATATTCCGATAGTAGGTCAAGCTTCGATTCCGTCAAGCGCAATTGCCGTTGTGGCAAATATTACAGTTACCGATACGACAGCTAATGGTGGCTACCTAACATTATTTCCAGGTTTGGAATCGGTCATTCCAAACTCATCGAATTTAAATTGGGACCAAGGACAAACTGTAGCCAACTTAGTAACAGTTCCTATTGGACCAGATGGGGCAATTCAAGCATATAATTTTATTGGGCAAGCCGATGTAATAGTTGATGTAGCTGGCTATTACGGTCCCAACTCCTCTGTAGGATCCACTGCTGGACAATATTATCCAATCACCCCTTTCCGAATATGCGATACCCGCCAGGTAGGTGTTGGAGTATCACCAAATCAGTGTAATAATTCAACTTCGAACAATCCAATTCCTCCTAATCAGACAATTAATATTCAGATGGAAGGAGTAGGATCCATTCCAAGTTCAGGAGTATCTTCGGTAGCTGTAAATATTACAGCAATCGACCCCACTACTTCAGGAGGAGGATTTTTAACTGCTTTCCCCACTGGAACTACTTTGCCAAATGTCTCAAACTTAAACTTTAATACGGGTCAGACGGTTCCGAATCGGGCTATTTTAAAGCTTTCGACAACTGGTTCAATTTCTGTTTACAATTTTAACGGTTATACAAATTTAGCAGTTGATGTAGTTGGTTTTTATACGGCGGGTTCCGGATCATCAGTTGGTTCTTTATTTGTTCCTGTAAGTCCAGTTAGGATTTGTGATACCAGAGTTATTGACCAACCCTTGGTTGAGTCTAATCAGTGCAATCTGAGCGGGCCGCAGACTTTGTCATCGGGGTCAGTGGAAAATGTACAAGTCTCTGGTGTAGATTCTATCCCAACTAACATCTCAGCTGTTGTTGCAAACGTTACCGTGACCGATACTGACGCAAACGGCGGATATCTTACCATTTATCCGTCCACAAATACATTGCCAAATATATCTGATCTTAATTGGAATAGTGGAGTAACCATTGCAAATAACTGCATCATAACGCTTTCCTCCCTCGGTACTTTTAGTGCATATAACTATACTGGAACTGCGGACATAATAGTGGACGTAAATGGATACTTTGTAGAGTAACTATAACTAAATGAATACACTTTGTGCTAATTAATCTTGTTTAGTCAATGCTGTATTGAAAGCTAAGAATTTAATTGTCATTAGAAGTAGCGAGAATGCAGTTATCTATGTTAATGTTTCCAAATCTATTTTGATTTGGAGAAACTTTTACCTTAGAATATTAACAAAATAATCAACTTCATCTTCTTGACCCTAAATTCAAATCTCGCTAAAAATATTTATGTTAGATCGACCGTGAGATCAAAATCTGGCCACTATAACCTATATCTCTAACTACATGTACTGTATTGAATTTTAGGAAGCTATTTAATATTTTGGGTTTAATACATTTTGTTTGTATTTTACTTTAAGTGTTGAAGATACTCTTAAATTATGCGTTGAATCATTTGTATCACAAAATACGGTTGTTGTTCGTAAGTAGGTAGATAAAATTTCTTTTTTAGCTAGCTAGCTTTAGTTGTTACCATTTTTTATTACAGTAAAATAAATTGCAGAAATATGGTATCGATGCCGTAATGAAGAAGTTTTTGGTTCTGTACATTGAAATGGTCTAATTGGCCTCAATTATTATTAATCAAGTGCTTTTTCATATAGGTTTGGCATATAAAATTATCAATCTTAAGGTAGACAAGCTAATCTCAATTTTGAAATTTTGGAAGCAGTAAATTATAATTATAGTTAGTGAAGAGGTCAGTTATAGTATTGGGTGTAATTATCTTGCTTGTAATAGTAGCAATAGTATCTGCTGTGCTATTTTCGAGCAATACTAAGGGGACAACAAGTGTTTTTTCGTCTTCTGTTCCCTACAGCGAAGCAAGTCAAACCGTTAATCAGTTTCAGCCGAATAAACCACTTAGTGTTGTTTTAAACTCAGCAGCTTCAATAGCAGATGTTGGGTTAAATTCTAACTGTAATAATGTATTTACAAGGCTGGATAAGTCAGGCAACATCGTGGAACTTCGAATTGATGCTTCAGAACTGTCAGATCCTGTTGAAGCTGATCTTACTCAAAACCTGATAGTTTTTGAAGCGACTGTAGCAAATTTCTGTAACTCTAATAATCTAAAAGCCATTGCTCCTTTAAAACCGAGAATCCTAAATAACTTAGATTTGGTAAAAAAAAGGTTAACTCAGGACGAAGGGGTATGTAAGTGCGAAAATTAATAATTTTATTAATTGCAATAATTGCTTTAATATTGATTTCATTTGAAACGATCAATACTGAAAAAGTGGCTAGTTCGTTGTCAGTTCCAAGAGAAATTTCTTGGTTAGCAGCTGGTGACTCTTATTCTTCTGGTCAAGGTCTTAGCTATAGGAGCGGATCCTGCGGACAGGGGCTTCCGAATAAGAATAATCTGGGTAGTTGGCCGTTTATAGCAGCAAAAGACCTACCAAAATCGGGAATACAGATTATAAGTGGAACGCCAACGTTTGTGGCGTGTGCCTCCGCTTCTACCCAGGACTTTTATCTGTACAATGATAGTAGTGGCAGTCCCGAGTGGAATAGTTCAATGGGAAAATTTGATCTTGTCAGTTTTACTTTAGGAGCTGACAATATTAACTTAAGTAATTTTATAGACTCTTGTGTTTTAAATTTTAATACGCAGAACGTTCAGGACAATAGTTTTTTGAACTACACCGAACCGAAATGTCCTACATTTAACCAAATTTCTCATATTATCAGTAACCAACTAAACGGTAGTGGTTCAAAGTACGGTCAATTTTTGAGCTTTATCGCCAATAACGTTGTCAACGCTGGAGGAAATATCGTAATTTTAGGATATCCCTTATCAATTGAAGATCCGAACAATTGGACATCTTATGATCAGAACCTCGGAATGTGTCAAGGGATCTCTCAGAGTCAAGCAACAGAGTTGAGGCAGATTGTTGATTCGATGAATTCTGCATTACAAGATACAGTTAAGCAGGTAAATGATCAGAAAGTAAATGGTGTAAAGATTACGTTTGTCAACCCAAACAATGGGTTTACTACAAATGGTGTAGTCACTGCAAGCTCAAGTTTGTTTGAACCCAGCTCCTCAGACAGCCACGGTCTGTGTTCTGCCCACCAATGGGTTAACGGTATAACTCCGATTTTAAATCACACTGATTCAAACTGCCTTCTAATTTCGTGTGCTAGTTTTATTCCGAATCAGGAAGGCAACATTGCCATGGCTACTCTATTTGATCAAGTTCTTGCAAATCTAAGTTGGAGCAATCTCACTCAAAGTTCTCAGGAAACCCAAAATGCAGCGGGGACCAAAACTAATAAAAGTGGTAACAATAACGAAACTGGCAAAAATCAGGTGCAGTCAAATACTTTAAAGTGGTCTGTTGGTAGTCAGATATCTGATTCGATCCTGACATCGGTTTCCTGTCCAGCTTTAGGTTTTTGCATTGCTGTCGACGAAAATGGTAATGCGTATACTTTTTCAAATAATAAATGGTCATCTGGAAATAAGGTATCAGATACTACACTGTACAGAGTTTCTTGTCCAACGGTAAATTTTTGTATGGCAGTAGATTTTAACGGCAATGCCTACCAATTTTCGGAAGGTAAGTGGTCACATGGAGTTCAGGTATCACCGACAACTTTATACTCGATTTCGTGTCCGACATCTGGTTTTTGTGTCGCCACAGATGGTGATGGTTTTGCGTATACTTTTTCAAATAACAGATGGTCAAGTGGTACCAGAGTTTCTCAATTGGCCATCGAGGCAGTAGCTTGCCCTACTGCATATAACTGTATAGCTGTTGATTACGGTGGCAATAGTTATGTGATGTCAAATAATAAATGGTCTTCTGGAGTTAAAGTTTCAAATACGACTTTAGAATCAATTGCTTGTCCTACAATTAGTTTTTGTGTTGCGGGAAATTTTGATGGTGAGGCGTTTAGCTATTCAAACGGATCGTGGTCACCTGCAACTAAGATATCAAATGTTCAGCTGTACTCGATTTCTTGTTCGACTGCAAGCTACTGCTTAAGTGCTGATGAGACTGGGAATACATATGATTATGTGAATGGCTCATGGACTCAAAGCAATAAAATATCAGCTAGTGCAATTAACTCTGTGTCATGTTTTTCAGAGAGTTTTTGTGCGGCAGTAGATTATGATGGTCGGGCTTTTGTATATTCAAACTTCTAAACCGAATTCCACAAAAGTAATTCTTAGTTCATGGAATAAATAGTCTGCTGACTAAACCTAGATCCACCGAAAAATTACCAATTTAGCAATAATTTTATCGGCACGAATACACTAAAATGCCCTTCTGGCCTAGTAAA
The DNA here is from genome assembly GCA_021791915.1 of Actinomycetes bacterium. Lineage (GTDB taxonomy): Bacteria > Actinomycetota > Acidimicrobiia > Acidimicrobiales > JABEUL01 > JAJZNL01. The sequence goes on from JAJYVQ010000170.1 coordinate 4,914, forward strand.
ATTGGTGTATGAACAATACAAAAAAACTTAGCC
>JAJYVQ010000171.1 GCA_021791915.1 Actinomycetes bacterium
AACTTTAATAGACGAAGCCGTCTTCAGCTTAGAAAACAACGATGCCAGAAAAGCCCTTATTGCTATCAGATTTGCAAAAATTCATTTGCCGCAAAATCGACTTTCAAACTTTTTAGATCCCGATAGATCATCGTTGGATCTGTTTGAACCAATTATCAGATACGGGATCATTCCCGAACCTTTAGCACAAAAATCCTTAGAAGGCGAACGACTGTACAACTAGCTAGCAAAAAAACGCTAGTCTTGCAAAACGTTGCATCTTCACCGTTTTGCCAGATCTCTGATTTAGAGTATCTATTTTAAAATCTCTGTTTTAGAACTTTTTTGTTAAATTTTTCTTTTTGGTGACCTTAGTCCCTTAGATTTCTTATTCAAGAATATTAAGCTTAAAAAAAGATAGGTTAAGAAGTTTCAAATTTTCAACACTACAACTTATTACCACAAGTAAAAATATTACGGAATACCTAAAAGACAATTAAATATACTGTGACATTTACAAATAATACGACATTTAAAAATAATACCCAAACAGTTATACCAAATTTGGTTCCCAACGAAAAGGAACATAATTTCAATAGCAGTCGGCAAGTTAAGTTTGATTTAAATTTGAGACCGTTTATCGTAATCTGGGAAATGACTCAAGCATGTGAACTTGCTTGCAAACACTGTAGAGCTTCAGCATCGCCGTTTCGCCATAGGGATGAATTGACAACCCAAGAAGGCAGAAAACTGCTGGATGAGATCGCACAGTTCGGCAAGCCACGACCGATTGTGGTATTTACTGGTGGTGATCCTTTGCTACGAACAGATTTTTTTGAGCTTATAAGCTATTCAAGAAATCTTGGATTAGCTACGGCAGTTGCTCCGTCTGGAACCAACAAGCTCACTGCCGAATCCCTGCAACAAATTAAAGATAGCGGTGCAACTTCAATATCACTTTCAATTGACGGAATTCAAAATGCTCACGACACTTTCAGAGGTGTTCAAGGTTCTTTTGAAACAACTATAAAAGCTGCAGAATTAAGCAAAACCATTGGACTTAGGTTACAGATAAATACTTCGTTAACAAAATTGAACGTAGAAGAACTGCCAAAACTTGGAATTTTAGCCCACAAACTTAATGTTGTAACATGGTCAATTTTTTTACTAGTTCCAACTGGTCGAGGCGTTAATTTGGAGCCGTTAACTGCAGAAGAAGTGGAAGATGTATTCCATTTCTGTGTAGATCTGGCTTCATTTGTCCCCATAAAAGTTACAGAAGCACCACACTACAGACGCGTTCTGAAAATGCGACAGGAGTGTCTAGAAAATAAACTGGATTGGAGACAGTACTTAACTCACGGAAAGTTATACGATAAATTGCGCTTAGAATTTGAGGAGTTGATTTATTCAGAAGATAACATATCGTTTGCCAAATTTGAAGTTTCAAATATAAAAAGAACTCCGCTTATAGTCAATGCGGGTAACGGTTTTGCATTTATATCTTATAACGGTAACGTGTGTCCGTCAGGGTTTTTGCCAGTGGCAGGAGGAAATATTCGGACTTCGTCTCTGTTGGATATATATCAAAACTCTAAAGTTTTTAAAGATCTTCGAGATCCAACTAAATTAACCGGAAAGTGCAACCAATGTGACTATTTAGATATCTGTGGTGGTAGCAGATCCCGATCCTTTGGAATAAGTGGTAACTATGAAGGAGACGATCCCACATGTTCTTACATCCCAAACTTTGGCGGGTTCTTGTAAAAGTCATCAAACACATACGATGACTCAAGATTAGCTAACTTTGTTATTTGCTGATTGTTAATTCTATTATTTGCAAACACTACTATTTCTATTTTCTTATCAGCAAGTCGTAAAGTTTGTAAGCTTCAACTTTTGTTCGCTACTACAATCATCCAAAGTCTATCTCAATCGTCTTAATATTATCTCTTTTTTATTCATCCAAGTCATTAAATGGTCATTAAGTTGTCATTAAATTCTTTCCTACTAAGAGGTCCAATTTATGATTGTATCCTATAAGGGCAATGGATAAATATCCCATTTCCATTCACTAATACCATTAATTCTTCTGCTTCATGAAATTTATATTTAGTCCAATTGATTAAATATTTCTGTTTCTCCTACGAATTCTATCATTAATGCCTATAGATCCACTGATTGACCTAGCTTAAGTGTAAAGTGATATGGCTAAACTGAATGTTTAGTAGCCCAAACCGCTGCTTCGGTTCTTCTAGAAAATCCCATCTTCATTAGCAAATTTGATACATAATTTTTTACTGTTTTTTCTGCCAAATATAAGCGATTTGCTATTTCCCTGTTAGTTAAGCCTTCGGTTAGAAGATGAAGGATCTTCTTTTCCTGTTCGGTTAGAAGGTCCAATCTAGGGTCGTGAGACTCAAGCTTAGATTTCACCCTATCAATTTCTTCTTGCTTAAGTAAAGTCTTACCTGAGGCAACTTGCAAAACCGCATCTATCAAAAGTGAGCTCTTAATCTGTTTTGCAACAAATCCTTTAGCTCCAGCTAATACAGCAGCCAAGAGTGCCTGGTCGTCAGCGTAAGAGGTCAATATCAATGAGTTAATATCTGAATAGTTTTCGGATATCTCACGACAAAATTGAATTCCATCACCATCGGGTAACTGAATGTCTAAAATGGCTACTTGCGGGTTAGAAAGTTTGATCCGATTACGAGCATCACTAATTGTACCAGCATCACCCACAACTTCAATCTTGCCGGTAGATTCGAGTAGATTGGCAACCCCATGTCTTACAATCTCATGATCGTCAAGTAAAAATATTCGTACCTTGGGATCATTAGATTCGTTGAGTTCAGTTTTTGTACTTTCAGATTTCATTTGCAACGACCTTAAATACTATTTGAGTACCTTTCCCGTTTAGTCTATCGATTGTAAGTAAGCCGTTAGTTAAAGACGCTCTAGTTTTGATATTTTTTATACCTTGTCCAGAATACTCTTTTTTAAAGTCAAATCCTTTGCCGTCATCGGTGATCTTCAGTTCTAATTGGTCGGAAATTATAACTGAAACATTTACATTTTTAGCTCCAGAGTGTTTAATGGCATTTGTTATAACTTCTCTTGAAATACAGACGACATGATCAAATATCGAACTATCTAGTATCTTATTAAGGTTGCCGCTATGAGTAACGGTAAAAGCAATTTCCGAAGATTTTTCGAAGTTTTCAATAATCTTGTCAAGTTCTGCTAAAAGCTCACGACCACTCAACAGAACCTGCTGATCTATAGCAAATATAGTTTTTCTAATATCGTGTATAACTTCGTCAATCTCGTCTACAGATCTTTCGAAAAGATCTCTCAGATCTTCTGATTCAATTTGAGGTATCTTAGACTGCATTTTAATTCCAACAGCAAACAATCTTTGGATAACATTATCATGAAGACTACGAGCGATTCTTTCGCGGTCTTCGACGACAGACAGATGCTTTAATCGTTCGTTAGTCTTAGCTTTTTCAACTACTATACTCGCAGCTTTTGCAAATGCTTCCAAGAGCCTCTCATCGGATTCAGTAAAGTCAGTTCCGTCTAACTTATCAGATAGATACAAATTCCCAAATGCAGCTCCCGAAATCACTATAGGTACTCCCAAAAACGATTTCATTAGGGGATGACCTTCTGGAAAACCAGTACGGCGATCGTCTTTTAAGACATCAGAAAGTCGTATCGGCTTCAAATCTTTAATCATAGTACCTAAAAGCCCATGGCGCTGAGGCAACATTCCGATTGAGTTTCTTGTCTCATCACTTAAACCGTAAGAAAAAAAATCAGAAAGACTTTCTTTGGTATCGTCGAGTATTCCCAGTGCACCATACTTTGCTCCCACCAAATCGGCTGCGGATTTAATAAGTTGATTTAAAGCTGAGTTAAAATCATGCTCAGCTACTAGAGCAAGTATCGAATCAATGAGCGCCTGCAGTTCTGCAGGGTCGGATATATTCCCATACGACATATATATTTAGTCTAATAGAAAGTATTGAAAACTATTTTGAAAATATCTTAGACATCCAAACAGTGTTTCTTCTAATAAATTCACTAGCCAAACCCTTTAGATACTTCAGACAAGACAATAATCACCTGTGTTATAATTTTGCAAAATAAAACTTGCAAATGGAAATTAATGCTATTTAAGATATGACCTAATTTATTCAGATAGCAAAAGTGAGTACCAACACGAAGGTAACAGAACAAGATATCGACCATTTTTAAATTGAATTGATTTCAACTTAAACCTCGAGGGTTAACCTAAATCGGTCTGAGCAATTCTTTAAATCTGCCAAATTTAAATTACAAAAATAAAAATATATGATCGCTAAATATGCCCCTTGCTAGTTAGTAAACCATAGTTAGCCACAACTGGCTATTAAATTAGTTTGCTCGATTAAAAAAGTTAATCATAGCCCAGTTAATGTCCACATCTTTTGTAAGCGTGGGAATATCTCCGTTGCCCCCAAAGTCCATGGTAACAAGTCTTGCTTTTGCTTCAATTGGTGAAGTTAACGTACCCAAAGGATCGCGATCAGACGAATTTAAAGTGACTTTAGCGGTAACGTCGTTAGCTGATTTAAACTTCTCTTTCGACGCTGAGATTTCAATTAATTTCATCCCTCCTATGATCGAACCAAAAACATTGACCATTTTAAATCCGAAAACCGATTGCGGATTTTCTACTGGTTGTTCTATCTCTCCTTCAATTTTTATTAGTTCCGTACCTTTTCTACTCACCGTACCTACAACCCTATTACCTGACTCATTTAAACTTATTTCAGCAAGCTTTTTTGGGAAGCCAAGAAGTTCTCTTCCTAGAATCAGTGCAGTATCGTCATCTACTACCATCCACGGACAGTAACGAAATTCTCCATTTTCATCTTTACAGTGAAGTATTACTGCGGCTTCGTTGTAAAC
>JAJYVQ010000016.1 GCA_021791915.1 Actinomycetes bacterium
ATGTTTAAAAGTCCTGACGATACTGCCAAAATTAAAAAGAGACTTTCGTTGATGTCAAACCGCGCCGATGAAATTGTACAAAGTTACGAGAGTGAATATCCTGACCTGTTACCCGCTCAACTATGGAACAAAATAATGACCGATGTCATATTTACTGCTCCTGCGGTTAGACTATTGAGAACTCAGTTGCGTTTCCAAAAAGATTGTTACAGGTATCTGTTTTCATGGAAGTCCACATCCCTAAATGGAGCGTTAGGGTCGTGTCACGCACTTGAAATTCCGTTTGTATTCAATAACCTTGGTGCTACTGGCGTAAGTTTAATTACTGGAGATAATGCACCACAGGAGTTGGCCGACGAAATGCACTCTAGGTGGATAAGCTTTGCGAAGAATGGTTCGCCAAATTTGGACAAAGACGGGCTTGATTGGCCCAAGTATTCAAATGACAACTATGCTTTTATTAACTTTAATGAAGAAACAGCAATAGATAAAGAAAGCTCATTTATTCAAACTGTCTTACAATAGTATTTTTAATTAAAGATATTTTATCGTAGTGAAGTTTGTGACCTTAATTTCGGTTTCCTTGTCAATTCTGTCGCTAAGTTGTATACTAAGTACTAAGTTGTATACTAAGTACTAAGTTGTATACTAAGTACTAAGTTGTATACGAAGTATTAATAGTGACGTTACTTCTATCCGTTTTGTGATCGGTTTTCTTGGATTCGAGAGGTAGCTTTTAGTATTTATACTTCTTGATTAACCGATCTTTGGGAAAAAAGGCTCTTTGCTACTATAACGTTGGGCAAATGAGACAGCGATGACGATAGGACGAGATCGAGTTGATTGTGTAACAGTTTTTGATACCATTTCGGAGGAGAATATACGGGGATAATAACTATAATTTTCAAATGTTCATTTGAAATCAGTTCTATAAACCTTACCAATGGGTGCACTACCGAATGATATTCGGTGTTGAGCGTTATAAGACGTACTTTGTTGTTCCAAGTACGCCACCTTGTTTCAAAATCTTTAAAAGTATTGTCTTCTGGGAAGACAACCTTTAGTGCTACAACTCTATCGCTGATTACAAAGGCATTTGTCAGAGCAAGTTCGGTGGTTTTTGAGATGTCAACTACTGGTACTAAGACAAGAGTTTCAAATTGAGTTTTCACGAATCTTTCACTACTGAGTTCTATGGCGTTTCTAGCTGTTTTGTAGTAACTATTAATTCTGTTAAACATTAAAATAAAAATTGGAATGGTAACAACTACTATCCATGCACCTTCAGTAAATTTGGTTACTACAAAAACTATCGTTGCAATTGCAGTAAGCAATGCTCCTAACCCGTTGAGTAATGCTTTATAGTGCCAGTTGGCGGGTTTAAGTTTTAGCCAGTGAACTACCATTCCAGTTTGCGCTAATGTAAATCCCGTAAACACTCCGATAGCAAAAAGAGGTATCATGTTATCTGTATTCCCGTTAAGAGCTATCAGAATCGTACCAGACAGACCAGTTAAAACCCAAACTCCTCGTGAGTAAACCAACCTGTCACTTCTCAAACCAAAAAAATGCGGAAGGTAGTTGTCCTTAGATAAAAGTGAAGTTAAGATAGGTAGCCCCCCAAAAGAGGTGTTTGCCGCCAAAGCCAACTCTATGAGAACTGCAAACGAAATCAAGTAGTATGCCCAGTTAAGTCCGATCGATTTTAGCATAATCTGACTCAATACAGTATTGTCGGTTCTAGGTGAAATGTGAAACTTGTTCGCTAAGATCGCCAATCCTATAAGCATTACCCCAAGTATGATACCTAGTAAAAGCTCGGTATTTTTTGCATTTTTGACTCTAGGCTCTTTAAAAAGCGGAACTCCGTTTGCAATTGCCTCAACTCCCGTAAGGGCCGAACATCCAGATGCAAATGCTTTCAAAATGAGCAGAATTGACAAGGAAGTCGTTAAGTTTGTATTTAGTAACGACTTACCGTGAGGAATGAGGTCATTTGCCAACGGGTGTATCAATCCAACTGCAATTACGGTCAAAATTCCAAAAATAAATATTATGGTAGGAAGCAGAAATGCTCTGGCAGCTTCACCCACTCCTCTTAAATTGAGAACTGTTATTACCGCTAGTATTATCAAACATAAAAGAACCGTTAGGGGAGCCAATCCAGTAAAAGCAGAAGTCAGTGCGCCTACGCCTGCAGCAATTGAAACCGCTACAGTTAGCGTATAGTCGACTATTAAAGAAGCCGCAGCTACCTGGGAAACCTTTTTCCCTAAATTTGTTTTGGATACGATGTATGCTCCACCACCACCGGGATAACCGTCGATCACCTGTCTGTATGACATTACTAGTAAAGTGAGTAATACGACAATGAAGATTGTGATGGGCAGAACCAGATGTAAAGCAGTCGCTCCAGCCGTTGCAAGCACGACTATTATCGCTTCAGGTCCGTAAGCAACAGAAGTAATCGCATCTAACGACAATGCGGGGATTCCTTCAATCGAGCCGATTTCTTCTGATTTTAAATCTTGAAGTTTTAACGGTCGCCCTATTATGACTTTAATCAACTTTAAAAAAGGTTTATTGTGCGAGTTATACTTATGGGAACTACGTGTATTTTTGGAACTGTCGTTTGGCTGGTTGGTAGTTGAATTGATTGACATGTCTTTTAAACTTAGTTAATTTTATGTTCCTTAAATAATTTCAACTAAATGTCGGTTACTCTTATCGCTTAAATGGAATCCCATTAATTTTAGACGGTTGTTTTGAAGTAGTTTACCGAGTATTTTTTATATTAATGTTTCAAGAAATCTATTTGTAACGGTTGATCGCGAGGTTAAGTGTTGGTACTAAAAGAAGTGATATTTTTTTAAGATCTTGAAGCATTTAAGAATACTGTAATTTGGTTGAGTTTTATTTTAGAATCAGATTGTTTTTATTTTGAGGTAATCTGACCGATAAAATCAAATCTTAAGTGAGAACAAATGCTAAACAAAAGTCTAGTAAAATACCTAAAATCTAAGTTATCTTTTGTTAAGTTGCACTCTAATTGGATAATTTTGTAATAAGCTTGATAAATTGAAGACTGTTATTAGCTTGAAGGTGCCAGACGTGTCCAGAGTACTAATTACTTTCGATATTTGCTTTTAAACTTCAAATTATGGATTTGTACACTATAGCATCATACATTTTCAAGTTTAGTAATTTCAAGTATTTCAAGTAGTTGAGTCTCTGAATCTAATTATGTGATCTTTTGGATTAAGGGCAGCAACACTGATCAGACTGATCAGATGATTGAATAAGTTTTTCTAAACAATATACGAAAGAAAGCTAAATAAATGAATAAAAAAAGATTTAAACTAAATACTAAGTTTGTCCTAATATTTTTGACATCGGCTTTATTGGTATCTGCTTGCAACCTTTCACCGTCAATTGCAACAGTTTCGATCGGAAATCAAAAGCAAATTATTTCACAAAGTCAATTCAATACGTTTCTTAATTCATACGCTACTTTATTAAAAAACGAAGCAAACCTTATGAAGGAGTCTCAGCTTAAAAGCTCAGTAAATTTTGGTACGGTTTACAATCTTGATAGCCAGGCTCAACTCTTTTGTATTCTTCCAAATGCTCAGGCGACACCTACCTTCACTTATTCATTTATTCAAGGTTCAGGTGAGGGGACGTTAAATAGCACTTTTTTGTCTTGTAGCCTGACGCAGCTTGTTGAGTCGACATTTTTAACCGAAGAACTTAAACGTTTAAAAATCTCTCTTACTACAAGCAATATAATGTCTGCTGAAAACAATATTGAAGCGCAGTTTAAATCCGTATTTAAGACATCTGGAATATTCAGTGAACTTTCTCCTTACTTCAAGACAGAAATTGCCGAATTTGGAGCTTCGCAGCAACAGATATTGATCAGTGTTGAGTCAACATTAGGAAGATACAGTCCGAAAAAGTTGTTGCAAACGTTTTCTACGGAACTTTCTTCATTTTGTTTGACGGGATTTGTTGTTAAGGATCCCACTGATGCATCACAGGCGGTCAATTATATAAATTCTGGTGGTAGTCTACAGTCTGCTTATTCTCAATTGAGTTTGTATAACGTTACAACTGCAGCAGTGCAAAATTTTGGTTGTGGTTCAATCATAAATAATTCTCAACTAGCAGGTTTCATATTACAACTTCCAACTATTTACAAGGGGGAAGCCCTTGCTATACCGACTCAATCACCCACGGGTGCCGAACAATATGCCGTTGCTAGTATTACTTCCATTACGCCGATTCAATACAGTTCAAAGTTAGATCCAAATATTGAAACAGCAACCCAGTACATTGCTCAAAGAATAGCTAATCAGAGTATATTAGGCTTAGAACATTCGTCGTCGATTTTCATAAACTCAAAGTACGGATCTTGGGTTTCTTCAGGCGGTTCTAATTTTGCAGTTTGCCCGGAGACATCTAAGGCTATACCTTATGCGATAAATCAAAATGCTCTCGGATCTGGCAATTCAGGAAAATTCGTATTGCCCACAAGTTGTGGTTAATAAAACTTTCTGTTATCGATAAATTTAGTTATTGCGAATAAAAATTCACGGGACTATTATAAAGCTAGAGTACTAAGTAGTTTACTTTTAAATTAAGTCAATCGAACAGGGAACTCTTACAAACACTAGCCGTGAATGTTTCGTGTGTTAAGTTAAGAATTAGTTGTATTAGGATTGCAGGTTTTCCAATTTTAGACGGAGTCTATAACTTGAAGTTAGAAAAATTGATAAGTCGAATTTGGTATGCCTAAAATTAAAGTCTTTGGGTTGGGTCCAGCAGATGAAAAGCTAATACTTCCTTCGGATAAAGAACAGATCTTAAAAGGTATTAATGAAAATATATGCGTTCTAAGGACTAAGCATCATCCTGCGTCAAGCAAATTTATTGGATTAGGGGCAACAACCTTTGACTACATATACAATCTTAATTTAGACCGTAAGGAGACTTATAAAAAAATTGCCTCAGTTTTGGTTGAATTGGCCAAACAAAAAGGTGAGATTATTTATGTGGTTCCGGGATCTCCGTTTGTTGGAGAAGATAGCGTCTCGTATTTGCTAAATTACAAGCACGAAGTAGATATTGAGATTTATCCAGCGATCTCATTTCTTGAGTTAGCTTGGCAAAAAATTGATCTTGATCCGATCGCGGACTCATTGTCGATAGTTGACGGGGAGCAATTCAGCAAGTTTGGAATCTCAAAATCGGGTCCGTTGCTCATTACTCAGACTTACTGTTCTGAAATTATGTCTGATATCAAACTCATTATAACCGATTGCTATGACATTATGAAAATTGATAGAATTCCAGTTACAGTTCTTTATCATCTTGGACTTGACGATGAACAGATCTTTATCGCAGACTTAAACGATATTGATCAAGCCGAGATTCATGGCTCGGATGGAGAAAGTTTTAATAAAACAATTAGACCTGATCATTTGACTTCAATTTTTATTGACTTGCCAAAAAATTTGCTTCAGTTATTTGCTGATTTGAACGAAACTTCCACGGTATTAAGACAGAAATGCCCATGGGATAAGAAACAGACATTTGAATCTCTGACTAAAAATGTGCTCGAAGAGTGCTATGAGCTGATCGATGCCTCAGTTGACTATCAAAAAACAGGGGAGTGTTACAATTTAATCGAAGAACTTGGAGACTTGCTCTACTTTGTAATGATTTACAGTCTGATAGGTAAAGACCTCGGAGAATTCAACTTAAACGATGTAATTGCGGTACTTAACGAAAAGCTTATAAGAAGGCATCCAAATATCTTCACTACACCAGAAGAGATAAATTTAGATAATTTTTTAAATAAGTGGGAATCAAATAAACTAGTTGAAAAAAATAGGACGTCGGTATTTGAAGGCATTCCGAAAGATCTACCTGCGCTGGCTTTACTTGAAAAAGCGTTAAAAAAAGCTTCAGCTGCAAGGATTGATTATGAAAGTTTAATCGATGGTTTATCTTTAAATTCTGTAGAGAAAGTACTTCTCGACTTGACTATCGACAACGAAGGACTTGAATCTATTGCCAGAAATTTGGCACTTAAGTTGATAAATAGAAGCAAGGAAATAGAAGCTTAAAAAGAACGACAATCACGTTGTCGACAACGTATCTGCGTTCTAGTTTTTCAATTTTTAAGTAGCTGATATGCAAGTAGAAATTCGCATGAATTTTTGTATCGATGACAGACTGACATAAAAATAGAATTCAAGAAAAATAGAATTCAACGAAAATAGAATTCAAGGAAAATAACACTCACGGGATAATGATATTAGTTTTCTTCAGGATAACTCTCAAAATTTAACGTTTTCTTGGTATCAGAGAAGGTGACCAAATACCTAACTCAGTTTTACGGTTCTAGCATTTGATTGGATTCAATACCACTGTTGTACTCAAAAGTTGAGGACTTAATTAGCAAATTACGGTAGATCATAGAGCTACACCTTAACTGGTTTGTGATTAAAGCTTATCTTTTGCAGAGATAAGCCTTTATTAATTCATACAAAATTTCATTTTTTAATCCCGATAGAACTCTAAAAGTGACAAAGGTGGGGGATATTCCCAGATACAGTTTGCTAACAGGAGTGGTTATAAAGCAAATACTGTTGAAATCCCACAAGTATTTGATTAATTCTTGCTCGATTTTGGCAATATGAGTCTTAATTTCATCAGTTGAAAGCATGTCATCACGTTTTAGTGGGAGAAAATGGGTATAAATTTGCATTTAGTGGGGAAATGTGGTAAAACTTATATAGGGCATTTTTTTAAAAATGTCTTGAGAATATTAAGTTGACCCAATCGTGAAGACATTTTCCGGAGAATATGAAAGAACCGTAGACAGCAAAGGCAGAGTTGTATTGCCGCCAGCTATTCGTAAGTTGATCACTGATGGCGGTTATATTTCTCAAGGGGAAGACGGGTGTTTAGCTTTGTGGACGCAGGAGGAGTTTGAATCTCAGGCATCTAAGAGATTGGAGCAAGAAGCAAACGGGTCCAGAGAAATAAGAATGAAAAATAGGTTTTGGGCTGCCAGTGCTTTCGCTATCGAATTAGACAATCAGGGGAGGATTCAGCTTCAAGTAAGGCACAGGACTTATGCCACAATCGAACTGAACAAAGAAGTCGTAGTGCTTGGTGTAATGAATAGGGCAGAAATATGGAATGCGGAACGCTTATATGAATATAGAAACCAGTTAGAAAATGAAGAAAATGATGAGTCGAATTATGCATAGCCCCTTAGCGTATTCGATGGAAGTATCCTCTCCCAACCACTTCCATCCAAATATTCTTAGGCTTTCTGATGGTCCAACAGCTAAGGGGCTATGCATGATCCGAAACTTTAAAAACAAAGGGCAAACGGACATATCAAGTATAAATCAAACCCCAAAAGGCGAATTGGAAAATTACGAACATAGGCCAGTTATGGTCGAAGAAACATTGCAAATACTGCAAAAGACATTTTCTGCAGATAATTTCGGTGTCTATGTGGACGGCACTTTGGGCTTGGCAGGTCACGCCAAGGCCATTTTGAGTAATTTTAAAAACTTCAAACTGGTGGGTCTAGACAGAGACAAGACCAGCCTGGAAATAGCAAAAAGAACATTAAAAGAACTTAACTTATCTGATAGAACCTTTCTATTTAAAGATACTTATGACAATTATGACAAATATTTAAAGCTGATTGGGGAAGAGAAAGCAGATTTTATACTGTTAGACTTAGGCTTTTCTTCATATCAAATTGAAGATCCGAAGAGAGGATTCTCATATCGAAAAGATTCTGATCTCGATATGAGAATGGATTTGGATCTAAAAGTATCAGCAAAAGATGTAGTCAATAATTTAACAACAAAAGAACTGTCCTATATATTAAAAACTTTTGGAGACGAAAGATTTCATTTTCAGATTGCAAAAAATATAGTAAAAAATCGACCAGTCAATACGACGTTTGAGTTGAATGAAATCATCAGACAGTCAATACCTGCTGCAACTAGACGATCTGGCGGTCATCCTGCGCAGCGTACTTTTCAGGCGATAAGAATATTTGTAAATTCCGAGTTTGAGCATCTTTATAACGCTATTTTAAAAAGCTTTGATTTTTTAAAACCTAAAGGAGTTTTGATCGTTTTAACATATCACTCAGGTGAAGATCGCTTGGTCAAAAATTTATTTGATTTGGCTATAAAAGGTCGGTGTCAATGTCCGCCTACCATTGCTTGCATGTGTGGTGCTCAAAAAGAGTTTGCTTATGTGGTACAAAGGAAAGGTTGTCGACCGAAACCAGGAGAGTTAAAGGAGAATCCAAGATCAAAGAGTGCCCATTTAAGAGCTATTTCAAAAATTAGAGACGACGGACTGGCTGATTTTATATCCAAACAGCATCCTTTCCATGGCTACAAAGTTTCTCTCGTCCCGCCTAATACAAAGTTGAGGAATTGATAATATGGCCAATAACACTACTCGAGTTAGCGGATCTGCAGTGCGTCAAGCTACTAAACTGCCGGCAAAAAAGCGTGCCGAACCGTTAAAGAGCCCAAGTCGCAGGCCTAGATTGGCTGTGGTTGAGGCCAAAAAATCTCGTCGAATTTTCATATTTAAAGTCGCAATTATTTCAATTGCTGCTGTAGCGGCAATATTTTCTGTTGTAATTGCCGAAGGAGTGATTGCCCAGCGGCAGATGGAAATTGATTCTTTAAGTAGCCAGATAGCAAATGAGCAGATTGTGCATCAGCAACTGAGTGCACAGGTAGCTAATTTGGAAGCTCCAAACAGGATTGAAAATTACGCACAAAATAAATTAAATATGGTATCTCCGACCAATATTATTTACGTAAACCCAGCTAATCCCGCAAGTTCACCCATACAGTCTCCCACTTCTACTCAGTCTCCCACTTCTACTCAGTCTCAGACTAACTCGAAGAATTTAACTGCTCCTAAGTCGCAAACAGCCCCTAAGACAACTAAGACAACTGGATAGAGAGATGCGATAGACAAGTAAATCTTAACTAATTATAGGAACCTATAGATGATAAAACACAAAACAAGACCCAACAAGAGGTTGAACATGTTCCGTGTCGGAATTGCCGTCGCATTACTACTTCTTGCAGGGAGAATAGTCTATGTGCAGGCCATACCCAACAGTTCTTACGCAAAGTACGGTCAACAAGAACAGCAAGTACTTGTCCCAGTATCGCCTCTAAGAGGTGACATATATGATAGGAATGGTCAGATAATTGCTATGTCCGTTGGAACCAAAACTGTAGTAGCCGATCCGAAAAACGTTACCCATCCCATGAGCGAGTCGGAAAAACTGTCTAGTTTATTAAATTTAAACCAGTCACAGGTATATCACCAATTGACCCAGAAAAACCAGTTTGATTATGTTGACCAGCAGATAAGTCTTAGTCTGGCCCAGAAAGTTGTAGCTTTAAATCTTCCCGGAATCGCAACTATCAATTCGGCAACAAGGATATATCCCACATCTACACTTTTAGAGTCGTTAGTAGGCAGAACTGACATCAACGGTAACGGGATTTCGGGACTTGAAAAACAGTATAACTCCCTTCTTGGTGGATCTCCGGGTTACGACGAGATATTAACGTCTCCAGTCGGTGAGCTACCGGGGGGTTTACACGTGCTTCAACCAGTTAAAAATGGCAAAGGCTTGGTATTATCACTAGATCAATCTCTTCAGTTGAGAATTCAGGAACTTTTGACAAAGCAGATTTTAGCAACTGACTCTCTTTCTGGAACAGCTGCTGTTATGGACACTCGTACCGGCGAAATCTTGGCGATGGACTCGGTAGTCAGCGTAAACCATATCACTTCGAACATTCCATCAAATATGATATTAGGGCAAAACAACGGTAGTTATGTCTTGCCAACAAGTGATCCAATGGCACTAACTTTTGTTTATGAACCAGGTTCTGTTATGAAGATAACCACTTTTTCAGGAGCTTTAGAAAACGGAATTATCACTCCTCAAACCCAGCTTAATATCCCGCCATATTTAACGCTTTTCGGATATCGGTTCGCAGATGCGGAACCTCACGGTGACGAAACATTAACTGCAGCACAGGTTCTTCAACAATCGTCAAACATTGGAACGATTGAAATAGCAGAAAAATTAGGAGCTCCAATGGTGTATCATATGCAGTCTCTATTCGGATTCGGACATTTAACTGGTTTAAGCTTTCCAGGAGAGTCAGCTGGAATTCTAAAACCTTTATCTCAGTGGTCTGGAACAGCTATTGGTTCAACACCTATAGGACAGGATACTGGGGTCACTGTGCTACAGCTACTTGCGGCTTTCAATACGTTAGCAAACGGCGGAGTTTACATAACTCCAAAATTAGTCGATGGTATCGTCAATTCTGACGGAAGTGTTGCCAAAACTTCACCGTCTCCTACCAAGAGGCTCATTCCAGAATGGGTAGATCAAGAAATGATTTCCATGATGAAAGGAGTAGTCTCAAATAACGGGACTGCTCCATTGGCGGCCATTCCTGGTTATCAGGTTGCTGGTAAGACTGGAACTGCACAAGTTCCGGGAAATGGTACCGATCAGTACCTTCCGGGAAAATTTGATGCGACTTTTGCAGGATTTGCACCCGCCAACAATCCCGCTCTTACATGTGTAGTAATGTTCCAGGAACCAAACGGATACTACGGCGGTTCAGAGTCAGCTCCTATATTTTCTCAGATCATGCAATATGCCCTTCATTTATATCATATTGCTCCTTGATAGCATGGCTGCAAAATAACTCTGGTGGCAACTGGCATAATATTTTAAAGAGAGGTAGTAGCAATAAGTAATTTGCAAATTCAGTTGGACGAACTTATATCAAAGGCTCCATCCGTTGAAAAAATGATTGTCGATACAGTCAACTTTAACGGTTCTCTAATTGTGTCTGGAATTACAAATGCATCAAATGAAATTGAACAAAATTTTCTTTTCGTTGCAATCAAAGGATACAGCTACGACGGACATGACTTTGCCATAGAAGCAGTAAAAAAGGGTGCTTCCGTGTTGGTTGTAGAAAGACCTCTTGAAACAAGTTGCTGTCAGATAGTAATAAGAGAACAAAAAGCAAGAAAAGCTTTAGGTGAGCTTTCTGCTGCATTTTATGATTTTCCATTTGCAAAGTTAAAAACAGTGGGAATTACAGGGACAAACGGCAAAACTTCTGTTGCGCACATGGTTAAGTCGATACTTGACAATAACGACATGCCCGCAGAAATAGTGGGCACCCTACAGTCGGTGAGAACCACTCCTGAAGCTCACATATTAAACAGGATTGCCTACGAGGCAATTGCTTCGGGGAAAAAAGCGTTGGTAATGGAAGTATCTTCAATTGGACTTGCTTTGGGGCGGGTTGAAGGGATTCACTTTGACGTCGGAGCCTTCACAAACTTAAGTCACGATCATTTGGATTTTCACAGTTCCATGGAAGAGTATTTCACTGCAAAAAAATCACTGTTTTATAGGTGTGACAAAGCAGTAATTTTCCAAAACGATGCTTGGTCTTCCAGATTAATTGATGAAATCTCTAATCTGGACGGTTTAGAAGTTAAAACCGTCAATCATTCAGTGGCAACTAACATAGTCCCACATCTTTCTGGTACAAGATTCAAGGTAGAAGAATTTGAAATTTCATTGAGTTGGGGAGGTATTTTTTCAATCGACAATGCCATAGTGGCATATTATATTGGACTAAGTCTTTCAATCATGCCTGAAAAAGTTGCAAGAGGGATAAGCTCAACTCCACCAGTTAAAGGAAGGTTCGAGATGGTAAGAGCTCCAACTGACAACACACCGTTGGTTGTGGTCGACTACGCCCATACCCCCGATGCTCTTAAAGCAGCCTTGGTGTCCGCAAGAATAATTACGGGGAATAAAGTCGCCGTTGTATTCGGATGTGGGGGAGATCGGGATAAGTCTAAAAGAAGCGAAATGGGGAAGACGGCATCGGAATTGGCAGATGTAATTGTCGTGACAACAGATAATCCTAGAAATGAGGATCCAAATGAAATTGTAAAACAGATAGTAGCTGATCTGGATCCTTCGACATATGTAGTGGAGCTCGACAGAGCAAAAGCTATTGAATTGGCAGTTAGTTTAACCTCAAATCAAGATGTTGTTTTGATCGCAGGTAAAGGCCATGAGAACTATCAAATCTTCAAAGATAACCAAGTCGAATTCAGTGACGCTGACATAGCTAAACGGGTGATCGACGGAATTATCTCTTCTAAGAGTCCCTCAAATTCTATCTCTAAAACTGGAGGCATCAGTTAAATGATATCTCTTGCTATTGCCGGTTTTAGTTCTTTGGTTCTGTCATTGCTGTTGACTTTCGGGGTCATTAAATGGATGGAGAATAGATCTTTGGGTCAGGTGGTCAGAGAAGAAGGTCCGAAAGCTCACATGTTAAAAACTGGAACACCGACGCTAGGAGGTGTGGCGATAATTCTTTCTGCCATAATGGGTTTTGTAATTGCCCACCTTATAATCAGAGGGGTCAGATCAAGAGCTGCTTTTTTGGTATTAATAGTACTTTTTTTATCCGCAATGATCGGGTTTGTAGACGACTCTCTCAAACTTAAAAGGAAACACAACTTGGGGCTAAATAAAAGGGCTAAGTTCTCAGCTCAGATCTTGGTTGCTATTATATTTGTGTTTCTGGCTGAAAGATGGGCGGGAGTGAACGAAAACTTGACATTTACTAGATATAACTTTCCAGATATTCACTTGGGAGGTTTACTTTGGGGAGTGTTCGCAGTTTTAGTTATAGTTGGAACGCAGAACGCAGTTAACCTAACAGACGGCTTGGATGGACTTGCAGCGGGTTCGTCGGCAGTTGTTTTTGCAAGTCTGACTTTTTTAGGATTTTTTATTTTTAGGCACGACGGGTTATATAAGTTGGTTCCAGCTCTCGACCTTACTCTTGTTTCTGTTTCATTAATGGCAGCATGTGTCGGATTTTTATGGTGGAATGCCAATCCGGCAAAAATTATCATGGGAGATACTGGAGCTTTAGCGATCGGCGCGGGCATGGCGGCAATCTTTTTGCAAATGAATACCGCTCTGTTGCTACCAATCATTGGTGGGCTTTTTGTAATAGAGACACTTAGTGTGGTTATTCAGGTAGCATCTTTTAAGCTAACCAAAAAACGACCCTTTAAAATGGCTCCCATACATCATCACTTCGAACTTAAGGGGTGGCCCGAATCAACAGTCATCGTAAGATTTTGGATAATGTCAGCTATTATGTCCGCTGCAGGCGTTGCCATATTTTACGCAGATTTCATTTCGATAAACACAAAAGGAGGGCTTTTTTGATAGACAAAACAAAAGAGCTAAAAGAACTGCTCGTGGATAAAAAGATCCTGATAGTCGGTGCAGGTGTTACTGGTAAGGCTTTGTGTAAAGCACTTGACGGTTATAACTTATTTATAACCGACGACAATGAACATAAGTTAGAAGAACTGTCAGCTAAAAATACAAGTAGTGAAGTTTCGGTAATAAAATCAGCACCTGACTGGACAAAAGATATTTTAAACTACGATTTAGTGGTTCCCTCTCCCGGCGTACCCAAAAACCATCCGATTATTCAGTCTGCAGTTTCATCTTCGATTAAGGTCGTAAGTGAGATTGAGGTTGCCTATTTGATGGCTAATAAACCTATAATAGCTATTACGGGTACAAATGGCAAAACGACGGTTACCACGCTTGTTAATGAAGTTTTAAATCGCAGTAACATAAAATCGGTAGCTTGTGGAAACATAGGCACGTCATTGGTCGAAGCCGTAACCACTTCAACTGAAGTTGACTTTTTCGTAGCTGAAGTATCATCGTTTCAACTTAGCTTTATTAAGACGTTCAGACCTAAAGTTGCCGCATGGATTAATCTTACCGAAGATCACTTAGACTGGCATTCTGACCTCAATGAATACGCTACAACTAAAGCTAAGATTTGGTCGAATCAAACTTACGACGATATTGCAGTAGCCAATACAGACGACCCTGTTGTCAGAGATCACTTTACCAAGTTAACTTCGACAAACGGTAGTAATGATATTGGCAATTCCATCGGTCCCCGTACTGTGACTTTCGGATTAAAAGGAGGAAATTTATATATTGCCGGCGGAAAAATAGTAGTGCATGATCTTTTAGAAAAACATGAAACAAAGAATCTTATTTCAGTATCCGATTTAAACAGAAGTTCAACCATAGATCTTTTGAATTATCTTGCAGTGCTTTCTATATGTCTTCCGATAGGAGCAGATCTCAATGCAGCTCTAGGGGCGATCAAGGAGTTCAAAGGCTTGGAACATCGCTTGGAACTTGTATTAAACCAAAACGGTGTCAAGTGGATCAACGATTCTAAAGCAACTACCCCTTCTGCTGTTGTAGGGGCCCTTGAATCCATGGAAGACGTTATTTTAATCTTAGGTGGGAAAGACAAGGGTTTAGACTTTACCCCAATTTTATCGAAACTATCTCACATTAATAGTTTCATTCTTATCGGGGAGCTGACCGATAAGATCGAATCGCTTTTCAGTTCCTATAGCAAACCAATAATCAAAGCAGAGTCGATGAAACAGGCGGTTAAAGAAGCAAAAGAGATTGCTAGCTTTGGGTCAACAGTACTCTTATCACCCGGAGGAGCATCTTATGATATGTACGATAGCTATCGAGCTAGGGGAGAGGATTTTAAGAAAGAAGTATTCGATCAGTTAAAAAATAGTAAATAGAAGACAAAAATAGTTTCCCTCTAAAAATACAAGAAAATGACAAAAAATCTTTAATGAGCTGTTGGTAAATCGAGACAAAACTTGCACGACAAAAATTATATGAAAAAACTTTTAGATTAATTGACAATACAATCTGAAGTAACTTAAAGAAAGGTAGCAACAAAGTGCTTACAACAAAAGAACGAACCGAAAGAGATAAAGCTAAAAAACACGAGTTTCCCGGATTAAATAATGAATCCGCACAAGACATCTACAGACCTCTCAAAAAATACGCCGGATCTAAATACTCTGGATCTAAATACTCTGGATCTAAATACTCTGGATCTAAATACTCTGGCACTAAATCCGCCAGAACTAAATTGACTGAGGAAAAATCGACTTGGGGGAAAAACTTTAGCGGAAGATATTTAGAAAAGCGCAATCTTGAGAAAAACAAGGTAACAAACACCGATAGAACATCAAGTGTTAACTTTAGTAAAGCAGGATCGCAATCAGACAAAAGGAAACCGACGGGCAATAAATCTACGTCAAAAATTGCCGTCCAAAATAGCAAAGTAGCATCGACAAGAACTTCAAGGGCTAGCTTATCTGCGTTGCTGACAGACCCTTTCAAAAAATCGATCAACAATTTTAAACAACAAAGTAAAGTTCAAGCTAATTCAAATCAAGCTAGGTCAAATCAAGCTAGGTCAAATCAAGCTAGGTCAATACAAACTAATCAGGGACGAAAAAATCTGAAGCAAGAAGTAAATAAGTCTATTCTAAAGAATACTGCGAAGAACTCACAAAAAATTGCAAATTCAAAAATAGCTATGAGTAAGCATCAGCAAAAATCTAAATTGGGTTTACTTTCAAAATTAAAGACTAACTCCTCATTAAATTTCAAAACCCCTCCCAAGTCTCAATCAGATCTAAGTTCAGTTCAAAAAAAAGCTCGCATTAAGAATAATCCTCGCAGTCAAAATGAGAAGATCTTCGGTGTTCCACTTCAGGTGCAAGTCGGAATGTTGGTGGGAATTCTGACAACCTTCGGTTTAGCTATGGTTCTATCGGCTTCGGAAGTTAGCGCATTGATCGCATCTCATTCTCCCTGGTCTCTATTCATCAAGCAATTAATTTATATTTTTATGGGTTGGTTCGCTCTTGCAGTCTGCGCTTTTAAGTTGAACATCTTAACTGTTAAAAAATTAACACCTTTAATTTTTTGCATTACAGTTGCCGTACTTGCTTTCATAATGCTTCCCGGAGTAGGTACCAGCCAACTCGGCGCAAGCCGGTGGATTAATCTGGGGGTATTTACCTTTCAACCTTCGGAGTTGGCAAAATTATGCATAGTATTACTAGGCGCATTTATATTGGATAAGCGTTCAAAGTACATAAATGACTTTTCTAAATCTGTTCAACCTTTCTTGTTGAGTTCTGCAATACTGGCGGGTTTTGTATTAGCCCAGCCTGATATGGGAACCACAATAGTGATGACCACAATATTTTTTACAATGTTATTTGTAGCAAGAGTTGATAATAAACTGATCTTTAAACTTGCAGCTGGAGCCTTGGGGGGAGGAACTTTCTATGCTATGTTAGCTCCGTACCGACGAGCAAGGCTATTGTCATTTATTAACCCGCTTTCACATTCGAATGGTTCGGGATATCAGGTAGTGCAGTCTCTCATAGGACTTACCTCTGGACACATTTTTGGTACTGGTCTTGGTACTTCAACGATAAAGTGGGGATTTTTGCCGAATGATTATACGGATTTTATTTTTACAATTATCGGTCAGGAGCTTGGTCTGATCGGTTCTGTTACCGTGTTGATTCTATTCGGTTATCTATCATTCTTAGGAATCAGAGTGGCCAAAAATGCTCCTGACCATTATCAGATGCTTCTGGCTTCTGGAATAACTGCTTGGATGACGTTTCAGGCGTTTATAAATATTGGTGCGGCGACTGGAGCTTTGCCGGTTACCGGTATTCCATTACCGCTAGTTTCCTATGGTGGAACTCAGATAGTTGTATCGATGTCTGCACTTGGACTTTTAGTAAATATAGCCAGAAATTCCAAATCAAACAAGCTACCGACGTTAATTAAAGAAACCAAAAAGGGGGACAAGTATTTGGTCAAGACTCTTAACTAAATTGCAACCTAAATTGCAACCTAAACTATGAAACTAAATTAGTTTAAGTTTTTATTTTGCAAGTTGACCAAATCGCATACGTCTTCATTGGTGAATCTAATGGTGAATCTAATCGTTCTAATAAAGTGTGTTGCAACTATGATGGTTAGTGGCATTTAATCTATTGAACGATTGTTTAGTTATTCAACTATAAATATGAGTACAGAAGAAGGAAATTCAGTTTCAGTTCTAATAGCGGGTGGAGGTACTGGTGGACATATCATGCCTGCTCTGGCCGTTTGTAATGCCTTAGTTAAAAAAGGAATTCCTGAAACTTCAATCGAATTTTTAGGTTCCAAAAACGGGCAGGAAGCCAAGCTGTTAGAAGGTACTAAGTTTAAGCTGAATGCATTAGACAGCAGACCCTTGAACCGAAAGTTGAATCTGCAGTTACTTTATGCTGTAATTACTATGATTAAATCGATCTTTGTTGGGATAAGACTTGTAAAAAATATAAATCCTAAAGTTGTCGTGTCAGTCGGTGGATTTGCGAGTGTACCAGGGGCAATCGGAGCAAAAGTCAATTCGATACCTTTAGTAGTCATAAATTTGGATAAGGGCCCTGGACTTGCCATAAAGCTGGCTTCGTTTTTTTCTACCGAGATATTAGATGGGTTCGAGGGTACGTCCCTTCGAGATTCGAAGTTTGTAGGTATTCCGATTCGTTCTGAGATCGTGGATGCTGTTGATAAGAAAGCTAGACTGACCTCCACTGAGGTCGAACAGATAAAAAAACAACTTAAACTTCCTTTAGAAGGCTATATCGTGGTATTGATGGGAGGGTCATTGGGAGCTAAGGCAATAAACGATCTAGGCAAAGATCTCGCAATTAAGTTTAATGAAGAGTATTTGAAGTCGATAAAACACGAGGTAACTAATTCAATAGGAATTGTCAATATCGTTCATCTAGCAGGTAGTAGAGGTATAAACGAAGTTGAAAGTTCTGAAGAAGTAGTTTCCAACTATATTTTAAGGGGCTTTGAATCCAACATGGAACTGTTGTATCTCGTATCTGATTTAGTAGTGTGTAGGGCTGGAGCTTCCACCGTGGCCGAGATTTTAGCAATGGGTGTTCCTTCAGTTTTGATACCACTTCCAAATGCACCTAGAAATCATCAATATTTAAATGCTCTGACCTATTCTAAGGTTAATGCCTGTTTGTTAATTGAACAGAAGGTTCTTAACTTGGAATTTTTGTACGCAAAGATTAGCGAACTCTTAACAGACCAAAGTAGGCTTAAGGAAATTAGTCAAAAAGCAAAAGAAATGTCAAAAATAAAAGCAAGTGAAGAAATTGCAGAATGTATAATCGGTTACGTCAACGGAAATTAGAATCGACACTATGAACGGTTCACCGAATCCGGGTACAAATACACCCATAGACCTATCGGTTCCTCTCAAAATACATATTATAGGAATTGGCGGAACTGGAATGAGCGCCCTGGCTTTGTTGCTAAGTCAGGCTGGTCATCGGGTTTCAGGAAGTGAAATAAAAGAACTCGGTATATTAGACAAGTTGCGGGCAGCTGGAATTGAATTATATAAAGGTCAGGCGCAAGAGCAGGTAATAGGCAAAGATCTGGTAGTATATTCTACTGCTATCGATAAAAACAATATAGAGATTGTTTCTGCTACCCAAAAATCGATTCCCGTCAGACATCGGGGAGAAGTATTGGGTTACCTTTCGAACTTAAAACAAACCGTATCAGTTGCGGGTACACATGGAAAAAGTACGATAACTTCTTTAATAACATTAATATTGCACAATGCCAATTGGTCTCCTTCGTTTATAGTGGGCAGCGAAATCAATGAGGTTGGTAGTTCTGCTAGCTTAGATTCGGGGAGGTATCTGGTCGTAGAAGCTGATGAAAGCGATGGAACGTTTCTGCATTTAAATTCTTACCTAGGCATTGTTTCTTCCATCGAACCTGATCACTTAGATTATTACGGAGGATTTGTAGAACTCCAAAAAGCCTTTATAAATTTTCTGAACAATTCCGAAATTAAATTTTTAGGAACAGGACTTTACGATAGCCCTTTCGAATCTGGTGATTTAAGAATCGACAATGCGGAAACTTACGAAACAGTCGTTGACAACATATTACATAGTAATTTATTGAATGAGACAAGTGATAGCAAAGGGCTGTTTACAGTAGGTTTTGGGAATAACTGTGATTTCATTATCGAAAGCGTATCTCTCGAAAAGTTTGAGTCAAAATTTGAATTAAAAGTCAAAAACGAAAACCTGTCTCACCAGTTTGAAATACTTTTGCAAGGCATACATAATGTATACAACTGTGCGATAAGCGCTGCAGTCGCTCTAAAGCTAGGAGTTGATTTGGAAGTGATAAAACATTCACTTTCCAGCTTCGGTGGTATCTCTAGACGATTTGAATTTAGGGGGACAAAAAACGGTATAACTTTTATCGACGACTATGCGCATCTTCCCGGAGAGATTAAACCGACCGTTCATGCAACAAAACAGTTAAATCCCCAAAGGATAGTTGCAGTTTTTCAGCCCCACCGATATTCCCGTGTAAGGTCCATTCACAAAGACTTTGCATCAGCATTTGATTTAGCCGACATTATTTATATAACTGAAATTTATGATGCAGGAGAACAACCTATAACTGGAGTAAGCGGGGAGTTGGTCTATGATTCCATTAGAGAACATATAAAAAGTCAGAATCTTAATAAAGAGGTAGTTTATTTTAGATCGAGAGATGAGTTAAAGAATAAGTTGCTTGAAATTTTAAAGGAAGGGGATTTGCTTTTGACGTTAAGTGCGGGAGATCTTACTACACTGCCAGATGAGATCATGGAGTCTATGTGATTCAAAGAATACTCCAAGAAATAAATCGGATTAAAATGTGCATTCAAATAAGAGTCACTATTCTAAGCGTTACTATTTATTAATTTAATGAAACTCTTATACAAAAATCTCAGCATCTTATTTTTTGTTTATTGGAATTTGTATTGTAGTTTAATAAGTGAGTTGGAGCGCAGTTAAATTCAGTTATGGCTTTAGAACTTGTAGATAGGTTGGAAAAATTTAAAGTCGAGCTGAAAGCCCAGTTGGGGAGTATCGTTGTATTTGACCTAAACATTGGAGCTAAAACTACATATAGAGTTGGTGGTAACGCAATGGTATCTACAACATTTAGTTCTGTTGGTCAGCTGGAAGTTATATCAGGACTAGTGTCTGAATTCGATATTCCAGTTCTTATACTTGGGGCGGGTTCTAACCTGCTTATATCTGATAGGGGTTTTGTTGGTCTCTGTATTGTAGGCGATGACACCCTTAAAGATTTAAGGACTGAAAAAATTGATGACGACACGGTCTTAGTTACCGCCACTGGACCCATGGCACTTCCTACTGTTGCTAGACAGCTCGCTAAAGAGGGAATTTCTGGATTCGAATGGGCAGTGGGGATACCAGGAACCGTGGGTGGTTCTATCAAGACCAATGCAGGAGGTCATGGTTCGCAGACTTCAAATACCCTTTTAAAAGTTGAAATGTTTGACTTTAAGAAAAACAAGTTATTATCCAAAACGGAAGAACAGTTGGAGCTGAAATATCGCTCATCAAATCTAAGAGACGATCAGATAGTAATGAATGCTACTCACCGTCTATCGTATGCAGATCCGATAGTGCTTAAAAATAATATTGATCAAATTGTAAAATGGAGGAGAGAAAATCAACCCGGCGGTCAGAATGCTGGTTCTGTTTTTGTCAACCCCAAAGAAATATCCGCAGGCCAGCTTATTGACCAACTGAATTTAAAGTCGTATCGGATAAGAACAGCACAGGTCTCTCCAAAACACGGTAACTTTATTCAAGCGGATAAAAACGGAAGTGCTGATGATGTTTATGAGTTGATCTGTCACATAAAAAAAATTGTGGCAGAACGAACTGGAATTGAACTTCAAACAGAACTAAAGTTAATTGGATTTAACAGATGAAATCAGATTCAAAAATACAGGATAAACCGAAAATACATCCTAAAATCAGAAGGCGCCGGACGGAAGTAATTTTAAAGCGCAATAAGCGGAGGCTGAGAGTACTTATCGTCGTCGGGGTACTAGTATTTGTTTTTCTTGTCTTTTCGGCAGTAGTATTTTCTCCCATATCTCAAGTCAGAAGCGTTATACTTCAGGGCAATACTCACGAAACTAGTCAACAAGTTGAAACTGTCGCAAATATCTATAATCAAAAACCGCAACTGTTTTTGCTTAACTTAAGTCAGATGCAGAAAGAAATTGAAACACTCCCTTGGGTTTTGACCGCAACTGTTAAAAGAAATTGGCCAGATCAGTTAGTAATTACTGTTAAAGACCGAATTCCAGTTGCTCAGATCAATATGGGAAAGTCTGGTTGGGCCTTAGTAGATATTTACGGAAGAGTGTTACAGATTAATCCTCAGTTTGAGGCAGGTTACTTTGAAATTGACAATTTAGGATCAAATTTAATCCCCGGTCAAAACTTAAATTCTTTTGCGATTAGTGCTTTAAATGTTGCTAAAATTGTACCAGTTATTTTGGGTCCAATTGCAATAAAAGAGGTAATTGGAAGTGACAATTCGGTCTCGATTGTGTTAGGATCAAATAACACTATATTTTTAGGATCTGCGAGCGATGTAAGACAAAAACTATTGGAAGCTCTGGCAATTGTAAATCATGGATCACTTTTGCCAAATCAGATAATTGATGTGAGTATTCCAAATTCACCCGTAGTAACCTCTAGTAGTATAGTAAATAGTCGTAATGGATAAACATAAACCTAAATTTAATATTTAGGTTTATTAATTAAAGAATGCGGGGAGGCAGAAGCTTCAAATGAGCATATCAGGAACTCAGAATTTTATAGCTGTAATAAAAGTTGTCGGCGTAGGCGGTGGCGGTGTAAACGCTGTCAATCGCATGATCGCATCTGGCTTACAGAACGTTGAATTTATTGCAGTGAATACCGACGTTCAAGCCCTTCAGGCTTCTGACGCTTCAGTTAGGTTGGACATAGGGCGAAAGCTGACAAGAGGACTTGGGGCAGGCAGCGATCCAGCAGTAGGAGAGTCTGCAGCAAAAGAGCATTTAGAAGAGCTCAAAGATGTTCTAAACGGCGCAGATCTTGTATTTGTAACTGCTGGTGAAGGAGGAGGTACGGGAACAGGAGCTGCCCCCGTAGTTGCAGAAGTCGCTAAAGAAGCTGGTGCACTTACAATTGGTGTTGTTACTAGACCGTTTAATTTTGAAGGCAGAAGACGTGCGGTACAGGCTGAAACTGGAATTCAGAACTTGAAAGAAAAAGTCGATACGCTAATAGTTATCCCTAACGAAAGACTTCTCACTATAGCAACAGAATCAACTACAGTCGAGCAGGCATTTTCTATGGCAGACGACGTTCTCTTACAAGGAGTTCGAGGTATTAGCGACTTAATTACAATACCGGGTCTGGTAAATACCGACTTTGCTGATGTTAAAGCTATTATGAGCAATGCAGGTACAGCAATAATGGGAATTGGAACTGCTTCAGGTGAGAACCGTTCGGTAAATGCAGCTCGACATGCAATAACTTCTCCGCTTTTGGAAGCGTCCATCGAAGGAGCTAAAGGAGTTTTGCTAAATATAGCCGCTTCTCGAGATTTGGGTCTTTTGGAGCTTACTGAAGCAGCTCAAATAATTCAGAGTGTGGCTCACCCTGATGCAAATATTATTTTCGGAAATGTAGTTGACGATAATCTTGGCGATAAAGTTCGGGTTACGGTTATTGCCGCAGGATTTGATCGGTGGGACGATTCGAAAAATAAGAAAACCAATAACTCTTCTTCAATCGGACTTTTTGATGCAGAAGCAGAAGATGACTCCCATCAGCAGTTCACATTTGATGAAGGCGACATTCATATCGACGACGACGATCTCGATATCCCATCATTTTTGAAGTAAAACTTGGAGTCAAGTAATTTCTAAAGTTTTTTCAGATTTACCTGGTGGAGTTATTTGTGTTCTAACCGATATCCATGATGGCGATGTCGGATATTCGAATTCGGATACCGAAGAGCTTTTGAGAATACGACACAGTATAGTTAACAAGCCTTGGGTTACCTTAAATCAGATTCACTCGAATAAAATTGTTCGAGTTTCAGACACTGTCAATTCAGACACGGTATTAACCGAAGGCGATGCTCTTATCAGCAATAATCTTAAGTGTGCCATTGCAGTGTTCGCAGCTGATTGTGGCAATGTAGGCATTGTTACAGACAACGGACTGATAGCTGCAGTTCACTGTGGCTGGCGAGGTTTGGAAAATAAGATCTTACAAAATACAGTAAAGGAACTGTTGTCGATGGGAGCAAGTGATATTTACGCAATTGTGGGACCCAATATTAGAAAAGAATGTTATGAGTTTGGCGAAGAAGATCTTAAAAGATTAGTGTCGATCTATGGCAACCAAGCAAAAGCTACTACTACCAAAAAAACTCCTTCATTGGACATTAACTACTGTATCGAAAGTATCTTAGAGAGCTTAAATGTTAAAATCGCATTTAAGAATAATCACTGCACTAAGTGTAGCGATGAATATTTTTCCTTCAGAAAAGACAAGACATCTAAAAGACAGGCACTTGTTCTTTACTTTGGTTAATTGGTTTATTTTCACCGACCTCGCATCTTATAGCTACAATCGATTTTTAAAAATCTCGATCCAATAGTGTAGTTTTAGGCAAAAAAGTTGATATAGTTAGGCTCGGCATAGTTGATTTGCTAATTTTTAGTTATTTAATAGTTGCAAATATGCATGTTGCTAAAACTCACTTGTCGCAACTTGTTGATGAAGTATTAAACGGAGAGCAAATCATACTATCCAGACCTAATCGTTCTATATCCAAGATAGTTCCGTTATAGAGTTTTTGATTGGAAATTATCTTTGATAAGAGACGGCGGTACTACCTACCTAATTTTAAAATCAATTTTCCGCTAATCATCTGTTTGTTTTTGCTAGTTGGAGTAGGGCCAATAGGTGAAATCAATTGATTTGTATTGAAATTTGCCCGACTCAAATCTGCATAAATCTGGACTCGGAAAATCTACCTATGAGTATCTATCTTATGTAATTTGATTTTGTGATATGAAACCGACTCTCAGAAAATTGGGTGGCAATCGATAATAATTTTGCGTACTTATTTATTTTTTGGTGCTTAAATAATATTGTAAATTATCGTAGGGTGACCAGTTCGGGAGCTCGGTAAACTCATGGTCCAAAGGTTACTTTTTCAAAGGAAAATTTAGTAGAATTTAAGTATGCTATCTGAAGAAAAGTTAGGCACACTTGATTTGCCGTTGCCAGTAGATAAGCTTAAGAGAACTTTGAGAGATTATGGAGTAACTAAAGCCTTTGTATTTGGCTCATATGCCCGTCATGAGCAGAGATTAAACAGTGATTTTGACCTGTATATTGAGTGTAAACCTGGAGTCAGTTTATTTGATGTTTTTGATTTGCAATTAGAGCTCCAAAGACAATCCGGGGTTCTGGTAGATCTCGTGACCAAGATAAATCCTAACTTTTTGAAATATATAGAGCCTGAATTAATAGAAGTTATACTTTGAAACAGCCGACACCATATTTATTAAAACTTATTAAAGTTTATAAATGCGATTGAATCAATCGTATCCAATATTTTCGAAACAGAATTGGAATTTATGGAAGATAACATGTGTCAAGATGCGATTCTCATGCGACTTCAAGATATTGGTGAGAATTTGTCAAAATTACGTGATATGTTCCCAGAATTTTGGGAAAATAATGCTATAGATAGTTGGATAAAGGCCATTGGACTTCGAAATATTATATTACATGGTTATGCTGAAGTCAATATTTCCACAATTTGGTCATTAGTGTCCAAGGACCTTAAACCATTTAAAGACTCCATCCAATCAAATATTTAGAATTTGATTTGCGGCATCATCTTTTTTGATATTGAATTCTGGACGAATTACAAAAAAGCCTGAAAAATATATTCTTCATTTGCCTTTCAAATGCCTGCAACTAGAACATAGATTAACACCTTAGATGCGATAAAGCAGCTCACTAGAAAAATATAGAATCTCATTATCTAAAAGCAGTCCTCTAACTTAAAACCGACTTATTGAAGTGAAATATATTGAATCAAAACTTCTGATAAAACACTTACCAATCTCAATAGTTATACACCAAAACTTAAATTCTTAATCTTGACAGTCATTTTTTGATAATTTAGTGCCGATGATGCTTTGGTAAATGTGGGATAAATTTAGCTCGTATGATCTCTAATCTGATAGATATATTTTGATTTACGGTAATGGTTTTAAATAGACACGGCAGTGCCAGTTAATTAATGTTTGAGTCAATTTGCCATTTCCCACTTAGATGTTCTTTGCAATTGAAAGCAAAAGTTTTACGAAAAATCAGTTAAGCTGTTCTAAATTGGATCCAACTCAAATTGGTATTAACCTGAGCT
>JAJYVQ010000017.1 GCA_021791915.1 Actinomycetes bacterium
GTAATCTACGATACCACCGTTGTATTTGAACGTTTTTTCTTGTTCATGACCATCCCGCTCGTCTTTAAACCTAATTTCAAGGCCTTTGTTTAAAAATGCCATAACTTGAAGTCGTTCTAAAACCGTTTGCGCTCTAAACTCAACTTCTTCAAATACCGTATTGTCTGGCCAAAAAGTTACCGTAGTTCCTGTTTTATCACTTTTGACATCACCCACAATTTTTAAGGTACCGTCGGGTTCTCCACCGTTTTTAAACAGCAATTCGTGTTTTTTTCCGTTGCGGTTTATTTCCAACAATAGTTTTGTCGAAAGTGCGTTTACAACCGAGATCCCCACTCCGTGCAACCCCCCAGATACCTTATATCCTCCGCCTCCAAACTTTCCTCCGGCATGCAAAACCGTTAATACAACCTCGGCAGCGGACTTACCTGGATATTGGGGATGCTCGTCAACTGGTATTCCTCTTCCGTTATCTTCTACTTTACATCCGCCATCTTTAAGTAATGTAACCTGAATAAGACTACAGTACCCTGCCATAGCTTCATCGACGGAGTTATCTACTGCTTCCCATATCAAATGGTGTAACCCGGTCGGACCTGTCGATCCGATGTACATACCGGGGCGTTTTCTTACGGGTTCAAGCCCTTCTAAAACGGTAATTTGCTGAGCGCTATAGTCTGAATTTAATTCGTTGATCTCTGATGATAGCTTTTTTTCTTCGATTTGCGTCACAGACACGCTTCTTTCATTTGAACAGTGTAGGAATCCCTAAAGTGGTTTGAATAAATCATTACGGCTAACAATTTCCTCTTACATTTTAACAGTTAATCTGTCAGATGAAAACACTTAAGCAATTTAATTTTGTTTTCTAAATGTAGCTTTTACGGTTAAATTTTTGCTTGATTTTGAAAAATCTTTAATGGCTGATTCGATCATTTTTTTATAGAAATCGAATTGGGAGTACCAAGTAAAGTCCGAACATTCTAATATCAGCACTCCATTGTCAAACTTTATTGGTTGACAAAACTTTGCGATATTTTTCCCAACTATTTTGTCCCAATTTAAAAACACTTCTTTTAAAACTTCAGCTGATGGTGCCCCCAAATCTTTGATTGCTTCATTCATCCCCTCCAATAGATTTTTAAAGTCTTTTTCCATAGCTTTTTTGTATATATACCTTAATTTTTCTTGTTTTTGATACTTATTTTATGTACTTATGTATATGTCCCTGTATTTATGTCCCTGTATAATATTTTGTTACTAATTGAGTTAAAGATAAAGTGTATTTGAGATGTTTTCGGAATTTACGCCATCTGTTGTAGTGATAATAGTTTGTCCGTCTGGTAGCACTTTAAATAACCTTTCTACTCTTTTAAAATCAAGCTCGGACGCTATATCATCCAATAATAAAATTGGCTTAATATCCAACAGTTGTTTAATTTGTTCGTAACAACTAAGTAGTATTGAAAAAGAAGCTGTTCTTTGTTCTCCCCTTGAAAGCTGATATCTAGACTGTCTTGAGGTTAGATATATATCGTATTCATCTCTATGTGGTCCAAACAGACTTGTTTGTAGATACAACTCTTTTTTCAAATTTGTCTCGATCTCTTTTTTTGTAATTTCGCTGACGTTTGGATTGTAGAAAACTTTAAGTTTACCCTCTTCGTTTGAAATTTCGCTATAATATTTTTTAATTGCTGGGTTTATACTGTTTATATAATCTTGCCTGTATTTAATTAAACTATTTCCAAACTCCATAAGCTTAAGGTTCCAGACTTCTAAGGTACTATATTTACTTTTATCTATATCTTCGTTTGCGGATTTTAATAAAGCATTTTTTTGTTTTAATACCTTATTATAAGAAGATAAAGCGTATAAATACTTATTGTTTGTCAACCCAATATAGGTATCGAAAAGTTCACGCCTTAAAGAAGGAGTACCCGTAATTGTTTGAATATTTTCCGGTGTAAATATAAGAGACCTTAGCTCGTCTTTGGCGGTATTTGTATTCGTTAAAGAACTTACATTTTTATTATTTACCGTGTATTGGCATATATTTTTAATTAATGCAGATATACAAATATCGGAGTTGTTGATAGTAATCAACCCATTAATTTGAGCATATTCTTTGTCGAGCTTAACTAAATTTAGTTTTTTGAAACTTCGAAAACTTTCGCCATAGTTTAAAAAATAGACAGCTTCTAAAATGGTTGTTTTTCCAGAACCATTATTTCCAAGAATTAAGTTTATTCCGTCTTTTTCAAAAGTGTAGCTACCGTCCTTTAAATTTCTTAAATTGATTGTGTTGATTGACTTAACAAACAAAGTTATGCTACAGTGATCGGCATTAGTATATATTTAAATTGGTCTGAACTTAGCGCTTTTATTAAAACTGGTTTTTTTGGAGTAGATATTAGTATTTCTGTCTCTTCTTCTTCGATGGTTTCTATTCCATCTAATAAATAGTTTGGATTAAACGATATCTGTAGCTCGCCACCAGTCAATTCTGCATCTATTACTTCTTCTCCACTTCCAAAATCAAATGAAGAGGCAGACATTTTTATGCCATTTTCTGACTCAGAAATTAGTACTGATGACTTTAAATCTTTTACAAATAACTTCATCCTTTTAATGGCATCTTCTAAATTTTCTTTATTTATAGTTATTTTTTGAGATATATCTTCTGGAATTAGTTTTTCATATAACGGAAATGTTTCATTAATGAGTTGAGTGATAACTTGTGTGTCTCCGATTGTAAATTTAACGTGTCCTTCATCTACTGTTAAGTTAATTAATTCAACCTCTGGAACGGCACTCATAATCTTTTCTACTTCATTAAGGGCTTTTGCTGGTACTAAAACACTTATTCCATTTAATTCGTTGTTATTGATATCAATTTCTTTAATAGCTAATCTGTATGAGTCTGTAGCTACTAAACGAAGTTTTTTCTCATTGAATGAAAGTAAAATTCCAGTAAGAACTGGTCTAATTTCATCGTTAGACGCTGCTTTACCCACCTGAAATATCGCCTTTGACAGTTCTATAGAAGGAAGCGTTTCTGATTTACCTTCGATATTTTGAATCGGAATGAAGGTATCGTTGTTATAAACTTTTATTTCAAACTTTACAGTGTCGTTTACAATAAACAAACTATCTGCGTCACTGTTAAAAGTTATAGATCCTGGTTTAAAAGATCTAACTATATCTTGAATTACTTTTCCTGGCACTACAACTGTACCATCTTGGACACCATTTACATCAAGTGATGTTTCAATTGATATATCTAAATCTGAAGCTGACAGCCTCAAAGAATCGTTTTTTAGCTGTAGTTTAATAGAAGATCTTATTCCGCCCGAAGTTAATTTTGACTGCGTGGCTCTAATAACAATGTTAATAAATTTTAATAAATGATCTTTTTCCACACTGAACTTCATAACTATCCTCTCTTTATATATATTTAGTAGTAATAATAATACCTGTGAATTGTGAATAACTTTGTAAAACCCCTGATTAAATACTATTTTATACTTGTAGATAACTTATGATATTAACTTAACTATTGTGAATAAATTATAGTATTAATTAAATTTATTCACAGGTTTTAAATTTATTCACAGTTAAATTAACAGATTTTACTAAGCCGTCCCCTCTCCTTTTATCTTTAAAATTAAAGTATTCACCTGTTCAAAAACAGCCTGTCTCTGCTTTATAAGAGACGATATTTTATCAACAGCATATAGAACACTTGTGTGGTCTCGTCCTCCAAACTCTTTGGCAATTGTAGGATAACTATAATCTGTTAGCTCTTTACATAAATACATACAGATATGGCGAGCCATCACAAGTGGTCTATTTCTAGAGTTAGAACAGAGATCTTCAACGGTCAAATTAAACTGCTTTGCGGTTATCTCTTTAATTAAATCAACGGTTATTTGTCTTTGGTTACCATTAAAAACAATATCAGATAATACATTTTTAGCGGTTTCTAAAGAACACTCTTGTTTGTATAAAGTGGCATAAGCACTTACCCTAATTAAAGCACCTTCTAACTCCCTAATGTTGTCTTTAATATTGCTGGCTATAAATTCTAAAACATCATAACCAACTTCTATATTCTCTCTTTGGCACTTCGAAGTAAGTATAGCCAATCTAGTTTCTAGCTCAGGAGCTTGAATATCAGTTATTAAACCAGAAGAAAACCTACTTATTAGTCTGTGCTCGAGAGTTTTTAAGGCCTTAGGCGGTCTGTCAGAGCTAATAACAACTTGCTTACTTGCTTCATATAGAGAATTAAATGTATGAAAGAATTCTTCTTGTAAAGAGTCTTTATTTTCCATAAACTGGATGTCGTCAATTAATAATACATCACACTCCCTATATTTTCTCTTAAAGGCAGTTGGAGTGTTTAATCTTAAAGCGTCTACAAATTCATTCATAAAAGTTTCAGTTGACACATACTTAATAGTAAAGTTTGGGAAATGTTGGTTTATATAGTTGCCGATAGCGTGCAATAAGTGAGTTTTACCTAAACCGGTATCTCCGTAAATAAATAAAGGGTTGTATGCTTTAGTTGGTTTTTCAGCAACTGCCATAGCAGCAGCATGGGCAAACCGGTTTGACGGACCAATTATAAATGAAGTAAAACTAAATTCTGGATTTATAACGATATTCTCGTCTGAAATATTATTTAACGAACTAGTAGAACCACTATTTTGTGAGCTACTATTAACTTTCCTACTATTTTGTGAATTCTCTTCACTTACTTCAAAATTTAACTGTACTTTATTATATTCAATACTCCTCAAATCAAGTTTTAATGAAATTGGAGTGTTTAGTACTTTGGCTAAGGATTCTTCTATAATACCTTTATAAACCTTCTCAATTCTTTCTAAGCTAAGTTTATTGGGAACAGAAAGTAAAACTGTGTCTCCTTGAATTTCTTCTAACTCAATTAACGAAAGCCACATATTCCAAGTGGTTTCCGACACCTGCGACTTTATGTCGTTTGAACAAGTTATCCACAGCTTATTTTTATCACTTATCTGCATAAATCCACGTAATTAACTTTTTATCCACAACCTTATCCACAAGCAGATTACTTTCATTTAACCTGCGAGATATCGATTTAACCAGAAGAAACACTATTGTTTAAAATGACTTTAAAATTTACTTTCATAAGACAAAATATCTCACTAATTTATCGTCTATAATTTAAGTATTGCATAATTATAACATCTGAAAAAATATTCAAAACTATAATAAAATTTTTGTTTAGGATAGATAAGTAGGATGCATTGATGGCATAAACTGTTTTTACTCGTTATAGGTTAAGCCAAGTTAAAAACTGTTTATTACAAAATCTAGGCAGAGAATCTTTAAAATAGATGACCGCTATTTGTGTTTATGCCACTTTGTGGTTATGTTACGTAAAGTAGAAAAATCCCATCAGGAGGATGTAGATGAAGCGAACTTTTCAGCCAAACAATAGAAAAAGAGCTAAAAAACACGGATTTAGGCACAGAATGGCAGACAGGGCCGGGCAGGCAATTATTAAAGCAAGGCGTAGAAAAGGCAGAGCTAAACTAAGTGCGTGAAAATACAGTGCGTAAAGGGCAAAACTGCATTCAAGCAACTCTATAGTTCGAAAGTCCGAGCCAAATCGTCAAATTTATCCGTATCGTATTTTAATAGTGGCGATACCACAAAAATTTCTTTTGTGGTAACAAAAAAAGTTGGTAACGCTGTTATTAGAAATAGAATCAAACGCAGGCTCAGAGAAATAGTGAGGGATCTATATGCGAATTTGGCAGAGGGCAACTACTTAATAAGAGTTTATAAAGATATATCTAAAGAGGATTTTAATAAACTAAGTAAAGAGGTTAACGAAGTACTAAACAAAATTACAACAAATAGTTCTAAAATAAGCAATTCTATTGGAAACAATACCAGAAAAGATAGTAGCGGCGCTATGCGTCAAGAACCAGCAGAAGAAAGTTGACCGCTAAACAAAACTATCCATAAATAACAGAATCAACAGATTAGATTTTAGATTTTACAGAACAAAATTTTACAGAACAAAATACTACAAGCAACAATTAATTATATTAACAAAGACTATATTAACAAAGCCTATATTAACAATGAGTACTCCAAACAACTTGGCGTTAAAACTTATAAAATTTTATCAAATGGCGACTTCTAATAGACCATCGCCGTGCAGATTTACCCCAAGTTGTTCTGAATACGGCAAACAAGCTTTCGAAAATCATAGGTTTTTTAAGGCTCTAAGGCTTACTATTTACAGAATATTGCGATGTAACCCTGTTGGCGGGTCTGGTTACGATCCTATACCGGAGGTAAAATGTCATCAATAACTCAGATTATTCACCCCCTATATGTTGTGTTTGGGGGATTATTAGCCGCTATATATAGCATCTTTCCAAACTACGCTGTTGCTATTGGCCTATTAACTATTGTTGTGATAACGCCGTTTACGCCGCTTACTGCTAAAACGTTGAAAACTAGTGCAAAGATGCAGAAAATTCAGCCAGAAATAAAGAAAATTAACGAGCTTTATAAAAATGACCCTACAAAAAAGCAGGAAGAAACGATGGCTCTTTTTAAAAGAGAAAATGTAAATCCTGCTGGAGGTTGTCTTCCAATGTTACCTCAGTTTGTTATTCTTTTCGTTTTTTATAATGTCATAAAAGGGCTTACTAACTTTAGCAAGGTAAAAGGAAAGTTGCAACCAAACCCCCTTTATATCCCGAAAAACTCTCATTTATTTCAGACTATTTATGCGAATCATGGGAATATGATCTCTTTCGGAATGAACCTATCTGATAAGATAACGGCTCACCACGGTTCATTCGGACAATCCATTCCTTATTACCTAATTCTAGTTGTAGGAACGATATTACAATATATTCAAGTGCATCGTATGAGCTCAAGAATGCCACAAAATAATCAGATTAATGCGCAGGCACAATTTTTTATGCAGAAAGTAATGCCGTTGGGGTTGATGTTTTTTTACCTAATACTACCAGTTGGAGTCTGTGTATATTATTTGGTTTCCACCGTAGTCAGAATATTTCAGTATGAATATGTTTACTTCAGGCACCCTGGGTTGGCATCTGGTGATTATGATGGGGTTAAAAGAAAGATATTTAATTTCACTTTGCCACCTGTAAACAATTTTAATTCAAACAATAAAAACAGTGGCAGTAGTAATTCAGACGTTATCGATGTAAAAAGCACAGACGAGGCAAGTTCTAAAAATAAAAATTCAGGAAATAAAAATTCAGGGAGTAAGAGCAATATAAGCGAACCTGTCGAGGAAAGAAAAAAACAACATCCTCGCTCAAAAAGTAAAAAACGGAGAAAGTAAGATGGAATGGGTAGAAGCTACAGGCAAGAGCATTGAAGAGGCAGTGCAAAAGGTCCAAGAAATATTGGGAGTAAGGCCAGAAGAAATCGAGGTCCAGGTATTAGAAGAGCCTAAAGCAGGACTATTTGGTAGGATGAAAACAGAGGCTCAAATCAAGGCACGTGTAAGACCGCGTTCTCAACACAACCGACCAAGAAAGACAGTTTCAGAGAAAAGCTCCCGGACCACTAAGAAAACAAAATCTAATGGGACAAATGTTTCAAAGAGGAACGAAGATCCTAAAAAATCTTTGGGGAAAACTGAGGATAGTTCTAAGCAAAAAAAGCCTTTAAAACAGAAAAGTGAGGAAAAGTTATCAATGGAACAAATTAACAACGAACAACAGTTGGGTGAGGACTTTCTAAGGGGATTGGTGAGTGTCTTAGGAATACAAGGAACGGTGAATTCAGAAATTGCTGACGATGATATCCAACTTTCAATAGACGGCGAGAACCTCGGATTTTTGGTTGGTAGAAAAGGTGTGACGTTGTCTGCGCTTCAGGAATTAACTCGACAGGTTGTCAAAAATAAAGTTTCCGAAAGACCAGCGAGGATTAATATCGATATTGCTAACTATCGTATGAAGCGAGAAGAAGCACTGAGAAAGTTTGCGATCGAAGTTGCGCAAGAAGTGGCAAAAAATAAAGTTAGTAAAGCCATGGAACCCATGGGAGCAGTAGATCGTCGAATTGTTCACAATGCGGTAACTGAAATTGAGGGTGTGGAAACTGCTTCTGCGGGTACCGATCCGAGAAGATATGTAATTATTAAACCTGCCTCAAATAATTAATTGGAATTGGTTGAGTTTAAGTCAATTAATTGGAATAAGCATATTGTATTATTAAAACAAGCACAAGAGCTTGGTTTCGTTGGTGCTTCAGATGTCAATCGCCACCTAGAAAGCTCATTTCTTTTCTATCAGTGCATTAAACGGTTTGGAGGAGAAGGTGGGATCAATACCTTGATGGATATTGGCAGCGGCGGTGGTATTCCCGGATTGGTAATTGCCAAACTTTTAAAGCATACAAAAATATTGTTAATTGAGTCTTCTAAAAAGCGTTCCTCATATTTGAACTCTTCTATTTCATACTTGGGACTAAGTTCATCTGTTTCAGTTTTTGCAGGTTCGGTTCAAACTTATAAATCAAAATTTGCTGAAACACGTTTTAACGTCGGAACTGCCAGACTCTTTGGTTCGCTTCCAGCAAGCCTAGAATGCCTTGCGCCACTAATAGCCGATAAAGGTACTGTAATTATATCTGCACACGGAAGTGATGAAATTATTAAAAACAGATCGTTTGATTACGCACTCAGTGAGCTTGGAGTAGACTTTGTTGAAAAAACTAAGTTTCAAAATCACTGGTTTTGGATATTTAAAAAAGTTCATGAAGCGGATAAAAAATATCCTAGAACCAAAAGAGAAATCAAAACCGATCCACTGTTTGAAATAGTGCGGAATATTGAGTAGTTAGAATTGTTTCACGTGAAACAATTCTATATTAACTCGGAAACTTTTTATTTAAAATTATACTTCGTGGATTAAAAATAAATCCTATAAAGTCAAATAAAAATATAGTTCTAAACTATGCAGCCAGACGGACTGAGGCAGAACTTGTGGTAAATTACCAAAGTATCATTTTGTGTAACATTAGTATACTTTAATATCCTTAAAAGACCGAATTATAGGGAAGCAACTAAGGTATTGAATTCAAGGGTGCCAACCTCGGTAGATTTTAGATGGATCGAAGTACTTAAAACAGTTGGCAAGATACGAAGTTCAGTATAAATTATCTTAATGGTGTAATGACGGACCAATTTTAAGCCTAAAATCTTACAAGGATGCTCTTATAACAATATTGGCAGTATTGTTTCACGTGAAACAATTTAAGCTTAAATTACTTGAAAACGAATTTAATCTCGCTTATACTAAATAAGTGATTGTACTTAAAATGACTAACAGTAAAAATGACTAACAGTAAAAATGACTAACAGTAAAAATGACTAATTGTAAAAATGATTAACAGTGTGCGAATTTACAAAAGAGCAATCTGCAATAAGTGATACGCGTTAAAGTATCCCAATAACAAGATTTAAAATGTCCAACTTATAACATGAAGAAAGGTTAATTTTGCCTAAGACTGAAAATTCTAAAAGGAACGAAAATAGTACCAACGTTAAGAATGCTACTCCAGAGCATAAAGATAAAAACGAAGAGATTATTAAGGAAAGCACCAGTGATGCAAAAAGTTGTAGAATATTTGCCGTGGCTAACCAGAAGGGAGGTGTGGGTAAAACCACTACCACTGTCAATCTAAGTGCGGCGATTGCTGAACTGGGAAAGAGAATCTTAGTAATTGATTTGGATCCGCAAGGAAATGCTACTACTGGCTTGGGGATTGATGCCAGAAACTTCGATCACTCTATGTACGATGTTTTAGTGCATGATGTACCTTTAGACAGTGCTATCGAGGCGACGGCAGTTAAAAATTTATTTTTAGCTCCAGCAACAATTGACCTAGCGGGTGCGGATATTGAATTGGTATCAGCATTTAGTAGGGAACTTAAATTAAAGAAGGCTTTGGAATTAGTGGCTTCAGATTATGATTATGTATTCATTGACTGTCCACCATCACTGGGATTAATAACGGTTAACGGTCTTTCAGCCGCAGACGAGGTACTAGTGCCTATTCAGTGTGAATACTATGCGTTAGAGGGGTTAGGCCAACTCCTTAAAAACGTCCAATTGGTAAAGACAAATCTGAATCCACAATTGGAAGTTACCACAATTGTTA
The DNA here is from genome assembly GCA_021791915.1 of Actinomycetes bacterium. Lineage (GTDB taxonomy): Bacteria > Actinomycetota > Acidimicrobiia > Acidimicrobiales > JABEUL01 > JAJZNL01. The sequence goes on from JAJYVQ010000017.1 coordinate 10,219, forward strand.
TGACAATGTATAACGCAAGTACCAAGCTATCTACACAAGTGGTGGATGAAGTAAAAGAGCACTTTGGTGATAAAGTTTGTAAAACTGTAATTCCGCGATCTGTCAGGATTTCAGAGGCTCCTTCATTTGGACAGCCTATTACAATTTTTGATCCGATGTCAAAGGGTTCTGTAGCATATAAGTGTTTAGCAGAGGAGGTAATGGCGAATGGCTAATTTTAGAAAGAGCGGACTCGGAAAAGGTTTGGGTGCTCTTATTCCCTCGGAGGTTGGAACTGAAAACCAATCTGAGTACCGAATTATTTCAGTGTCAAGCATTAAACCCAATCCTAAACAACCGAGACGACATTTTGATGAAGAAAGTCTTGCTGGACTAGCTGCTTCGATAGCCGAGGTGGGAATCCTACAGCCAATATTGGTATCGGAAGTTGAAAATGGAGAATATGAACTTGTAGCAGGAGAGAGGCGTTGGAGGGCAGCAAGAAGGGCAGGATTATTGAATATTCCTGCACTGGTTAGACAACTGGATGATCTAAGAAGATTTGAAAATACTATAGTCGAAAATCTACATAGAGAAGACTTAGATCCGCTTGAGGAAGCCGAGGCTTATAGTAGATTGATCGAAGAATACTCTTACACTCACGAGATGATAGCGCAAAGAATCGGAAAGAGCAGGGCAGCAGTCTCAAACTCACTTAGATTACTTCAGCTATCATTTGGAGTTCAAAATGCGATAAGAATGGGGCACATTTCTGCAGGTCACGCCAGAGCCTTACTGTCAGTTAGTGATCGTAGCATGCAGGAGGAACTCTCTAAAAAGATTATTTCCGAGGGTTTGAGTGTCCGCGAAATCGAACATATAGTAAAGGGCTTAGATACAGAGCAGACAGAACAGATCGAAGATGGTTTAGGGACGGACACAGGGCTGGAGTCGGAAGGTAATGCTCGAGAGAGTCGCCTCAGCAATTCTCTAACAAGGCCGCCAGGCCTTTTTGAACTTGAGAAGTTATTAGCGGATAAATTAAATACCACGGTTAAGGTTCAACTTAACGGAAAAAAAGGTCGCGTTATGATTGATTTTGCTACTTTGGAAGATTTAGAAAGAATTTATAGATTAATGTTTAGTCGGAGCGATTAAACGTCAACTTAAAATTAATTCACAGTTTTATCCACAAGCTGTGAATAAGAGTATTATATTTAGATTTAAGTAAATTAAATTTCGAATCCTACTTATTAAACTAGTCGATTTAGGTCAGGTTAAAGTAGTCGGTTAAAGCATTGCCAACTTTCAAAGCAAGCAATGTCATGTTTGAACGATAGATATAAGGTCTGCCTATTTCAATTAAAAGTGTAGGCATACTCGTTTCTCGCAATATTGGGTACGAAAGCCCAACTAAGCTTACTGGTGACAAATCTGCCTGGTTTATTTCGATTTTGTCTAAATTGCTATTAACTGTAGATATATGACTACCACCATTAAGTTGGGAAGCAATAGATTTACCTAGTTCCAAACCTGGTTTTGATTCATAGCTGTACCCACGATAGTAGCATATATTCATGCCGTATAATAATGCATCAAAACGCAATATTATACATAAACTACAGCCCAAGCTATTTGCTTGCTGAGCTAAAACTTTTTCATTCAGACCGTTCAAAATTTCAGTGTTCCATTTAAGTTTTTGAAGGGTTTTACTCAATATATGGACTAATGAGTCAGATCCTCCAAGATCGCCTAGTGCAATCTTGAAACCTGTTTGCGATTTTATTTTGGATGTAAATTCTACATACTCTTTTAAGTTGTCCACGCATAATGAGCTTTCAGAATGAAAAATCATTACTCTTTTTAGGGATCTAATAGTGTTTGGACCTACAATACCGTCTGGATTCAGATTTTGGTTATATTGGAACTCTTTTAAGGCTTCGAGAGTTGATGGACCGAAAATACCGTCGATTTTACCGCTGCTAAACCCAAGGTTAGAAAGAATTTGCTGTAATTCGGCAACATCATCTCCTCTCAACATTGGTTTTCTGATATAAAGTAATCTATCCCCGAGTTTCCAGGTAGCTTCGGTAAGCTGCTTCCAAGTATCATTCGTACACGTTCCGTCTGGTTTAAGGTGTCTTAAAGATTGAAATTCGGCTAATACCTTTTTTGTTATCTCTCCAAAGTGACCCTGCTCTTCATTTGGAATTTCATATCCTAAAGCTATTAATTTTTGTTGAAGCACATCGACTTCAGGACCATGGGATCCAAGTTCTAAATTAGTATCGTGTACCGTAGAGATCATATTAACTGTTCAAACTCTTTTAAAAGCTCAACTTTTCCGACAGCACCAATAACTCTTTTGACTTCCTTACCGTCTTTATACAATATCAATGTCGGAATGCTAATTACATTGTATCTTAAGGCAACTGCCTGATTTTGATCTACGTCAAGTTTACATATTGTGAGCCTGTCGCTTAGTGTGGTATCAATTTCTTCCAATATTGGTGCAATGGCTTTACAGGGTTGACACCATGTAGCCCAAAACTCAACCAAAACAGGACTGACTGAAGTTATCATCAGTTCATTAAAGCTATTTTCGTTAAGATCCTGAATCATAAGCAATATTTAAAGTTAAGCCTGAAATTTAAGGCCCAGTATATTTAACAACCAGTATATTTAACAACCAGTATATTTAAGACCCAGTATATTTGTTTGTTAGCTAAAATTACTATTAAGCCATTTCTCGGCATCTATTGCGGCCGCACAGCCGCTACCTGCGGCAGTAATGGCTTGTTTATAGATGTGATCTTGAACGTCACCGCAGGCAAAAACACCATCTAAATTTGTTTTAGTGCCATTAGTTGTTACTATGTAACCGTTTTCGTCCATCAGGATTTGACCTTTAAAGATTTCCGTATTGGGAGAATGTCCGATTGCTACAAAAAGACCGTTTAGCTCAAACTCATATTCTTTATTCAAGGCGTTATTGTATAAAAGAACCGAATCTAAATTAGTATCTCCATTAACCCTCTTAACCTCTGTGTTCCATAAGATCTCGATTTTTTCATGATTTTCTGCTCTTTTCTGCATGATTTTTGAGGCTCTGAACGAATCTCTTCTATGGATGATATAAACTTTTGTCGCAAATTTTGTTAAGAAGATAGCTTCTTCTAATGCGGAGTCTCCACCCCCTACAACACCGACTAATTTGTTTCTAAAGAAAAATCCGTCACATGTAGCACAAGTTGAAACTCCATATCCGAGCAACCTGGACTCCCCTTCGATATCAAGCATCAATGATTTAGCTCCCGTTGCTACAATAACGCTATGGGCTTTTAATTCCGTGTTTTCAGCATCAGACAACCAAACTCTTTTAATCTTACCGCTAAGTTCTACCTTCGTAACTTTTTTTGTTATAAATTCAGCACCGAATTTAATAGCTTGGTCTCTCATTTTATTCATAAGTTCTGGACCTAAGATGCCATCAGGAAACCCCGGAAAGTTTTCTACTTCAGTTGTTAACATGAGTTGACCGCCTGGTTGATCTGAGTTTGAAGATGGTTCGCCTTCAATGATTTTTGGATTTAGGTTTGCGCGTGCCGTGTAGATCGCAGCAGTTAGTCCCGCCGGTCCAGACCCTACAATTATTACATCGCTTATATCTTCAGTTGACATTGTTTAAAAACCTTCTTTAGGTACCAGATCTCTTTGCCAGCTTTATAAGTACGGTTCCGATAATGAAAAAAATTACACCTACAGTAGCTTCGCTAATCCAGACATACCTATTAAGTACATAGTTATTAAACACACGAACGACTGCAATAATTCCCAAAGCTCCCAATGCTGGACCTACGAATATTGCTATCATTAATGCAGCAAATCCAGATACGACTTTTTCGATTGGAATCAAAGTATATTTTTTAATGAGTTTTGTTACGCTGTCAGTAATCGCAGTGATTTTTGAGGAGATATCTGTGTCGTTTTCGGTATTTTTCGACGCAGTTAACACTTCGTCTGTAATATTTTTACTTATTTTAGAAAAAAGCTTCATCTTATTTTTGTGCTTAAAATTTTAGAATTTGAAATCTTATTAACAACTTGCTATTTTAACAACTTGTTGTACTGTTGAGCAATTCAAACAATTTGCAAAATAAGAAGTCAATTTTTATTTACATAACATCTATTCCATCCTACAAGATGGAAAGTGCTTTTTAAAAGCTTATGCAAATAAATTAAGATGACTGAATCAGAATTGGCTAATCAATCTGGATTTTTTAAACAGGCAAAACCAACCGCACCCCGTCCGACATGTGTACCGATTATGGGTCCGATATCTGCGTAAATGATTTCGACAGATTCTGGTAAGTTCACTTTTTCAAGGAGTTTTGTTTTATAAGTATCAAAATCTTTAGCAGCTCCGTTTAAAATTGAAAAAAGTTTAATATTGTTGATATTTGTCGCCTTTTCTATAACGTAATCGAGGGATTTAGATCTTGTACGGTGTCTAGACTCGGGTTCTACCTTACCGTCTCGTAGTTCCACAATAGGTTTGATGGACAAAAGAGATCCCACTAAAGCTTCAGAAGCTGAAATCCTTCCAGTGCGTTTAAGGGAATCTAAGCTATCTATTGTACCCATCAATATGGTATTTTTTACGTTAAACTCTGTCAATTCTAAAATCTTTTCCAAGGGTTCGCCGTTTTGAGCTGCTTTTGCAGCGTCAATTGCTATTAATCCTTCACCAATTGACACACTTAACGAATCGACGACAGTGACATTAATTGAGTCTCCAACAACTTCTAGTGCGTTTAGAGCAGATTCATAGGTTGATGATACTTTAGAAGACAGTGTAATGCAAACAACGCTGTCAAATCCATCGGCTTTTGCTTTTTCAAATGCATTAACAAAGTTTCCCGGTGAAGGTGCGGCGGTTTCTGGCATTGAAACAGCTGCAGTTTCGGCACACTTTTTCCAAAACTCATCGGCACTTAAGGAGATCGTATCTACTACTTCTTCTTTTCCGAATCTAACTGTTAAAGAAACGATATCTATAGAATATTTTTTGGCGATATCTAAAGGTATATCACATCCACTGTCTGTTATTATCTTAGTTTTAGACATTTTTCTCCTTCTTTAAGCCTAATTAATTTTATAGTTTATTTGTGGTTCTTGCAAATTTGTTAGATTTATTTGAAAATAGCGATCCCAAAATAAAAAGTATCGCTACTGCTGCTAAAAATCCAAATAGAGTATCTGCAAAGTTATCATAAAAGGAGTTATTTGGGTATACTAAAGATGCCACAGCTGATCCAACACCCACTGCAAAAGAAACCATTAAAGATTTAAATAGTGTTTTTATAAAAGAAGTCATATTTATGCCGTTTAACTTTACGATCAAGATACCAATTCCGAGAATCGCAGATGTTGTGTAAGCAATTGCAATAGAGAGGGCTATCCCTTTAACTCCAAGCCTGTTAATAAAAATGAAAGCCAATATGATATTTAAAATGTTTTCAAATAGATAAATGAAAAAAACATGTTTGGCTTGCTGCATTGAAAGTAGAATTCTAACTGTAAGCATAAACAGGGAATAACCTAAGAGTCCAACTGAAAACATCTTAAGGGTATCAGCCGTTAAAATAACTCCAGCTGAAGTTGTTGCTCCGTGTTCAAACAACGTACTGATCATTGGAGTTGCAACCACAAGATAAAATGCCGATATTGGTAACATTATCCCTACGGTTGTATTTAATGATTTTAATACTAAAGATTTAGTTCTTTCAAGGTTCTTAAGTACATAGAAATGTGAGATTTTAGGGGCTACTGCTGTTGCGATAGATACGGCAAACAACCAATAGGGTAGTTGAAAAAACGTAAATCCAAAAGTATAAGCCGTAACCGAGCCAACTGCAGCACTAGCGGTTAAAGCTAAAACTACAAATAGTGCAATTTGATTCACGACCACAAATCCGAAAGACCATGCTGACATATGAAGAATTTCTCTGATAGCTTCTGACCTAAAATTAAAATTAAATCTCAAAGGAAGATGGCTTTTTACTAGGCTCGGTACTATCGATAAAAACTGTACTGCTATCCCAGCAGTGGTTCCAATTCCTAAAAGAAAGAGCAATTTGTTATTACTTGCTAAGTCAAAAGTCGCTGAATTTTTCGATATTAACGTTACCTCAAGTAAAATTAAGATCGAAACGATATTTCCGTAAATTGGAGAGTTGGTTATAGGACTAAATTTTCCCACGCAGTTTAAAAGTGCTCCGCTGATTCCAACGAAACCGTAGAACATTATTTGTGGAAGGAAAAAACGGAGTAGTTCTATAGCCAGATTTTTTGTAGCTGGATTGAAATCTGTTTTGGTACCAATAGTATAAACGCTTATAATCACGGGAGCTAGGATCTCAAACAGAACAGTAGCTGTTATCAAAACTATTCCTGCAAGCGTTACAACTGAACTGATCTGCTCCCAAGCGTCTTTAGAACTAAGAGTAGAAAGTTTTTTAGTAAAAATGGGAACAAATGTTGCACTTAAAATTCCTCCCAAGACCAAGTCGTGAAGTATATTTGGTGTAGTATTTGCCAGGTTGTAGGCATCGTCGGTATGTCCTATCCCTAATGCGTAACCTATTACCAAAATCCGAACTAACCCTAAAATACGGGACACTAACGTACCAACGGCCATTTTTTTAACACTAGAGTTAATAGACTCTCTTGAATCCGAATTTGGTTGTTTTAATTTGTTAAGATCTTGTTTCATGTTTTAAGATCATGTTTTAATTTTCTTTTTCTAATAAAAGTTTTTAACCACCACCAACCTATTAAAAGTGCAGCTCCAACTGTAATTATTAAACCCAAAATTGAAATTGCCGAAGAATGAATTATATAAACCTGTTGCAACAAGGTAAGGTTACCGCTTGGAGATTCAATAGACACAGTTAGGTTTGTGGAACCCACTGACCTCGGACTTAGCGTAAAATAAACAGTATTTTGTTGTTTAGTTAGGGTCAGAATTACTGAGTTTCCGTGTTGGAAGATCACTCCGTTGTCTGACAATACAACTTTAACGTTGTAAATTGAAGAACTATTTTTATTTTGAAATATCGTGATTGGAATTTGTGCTGTATTTGCTGCTACCGTAATGGTCTGTTGTTGGGGCAGAGTAATTTGATTTTTTAAAGCATCAGCAAAGCTATTTAGTGTCTTAGACCACAGTTGTTGTTGTGTGGGCGTTAAAGTATAAGACTCTTCAATTTCTGACACATTGTTTATAGAGATCGCTGATAGGTTAGGAATGTTATTTGGATTGCTTCCGTTTATTTGATTTAAACCTGAAACAGTATTATTTATTTGATTTATTAACTGCAAATTGAGTGAGGGCACCTTGGGTGCTATCAAGTTCCTGTTTGAGGGGTTGTACAAAACTCCCGACGGATATGTCGTGGCTTCCATAGTGGTAGTAGTCCCAATGACAGAGTTAGTGGTCAAAGCAGAAAGTAATGTTTGGAGAAACTGAGGTGAAATATTTTGATTTGTGCCTATGTTTAAAACCAAAACCCTGTTGAACTGAGAGTTTGGAAAATCATAAAACAGCTGGGCTAAGTCTCCAATTATGTTGTCGGCTTGGAGTATTGGATTTTGTGTGATTGATATATCATGACTTAATTGCTGGTCAGATTCTAAACCAGTAATTTGAGTATTAGCAACTAAAAACGGTTCGGATTGTCCGTATTGAACTGAGACTGGAACTAAATTCTTATTATTAATAACCAAAGATGTTATGTTACATTTACTTAAAATGCCTAAAATTCCCGTAGAGAGATCGTTATTTGAGACATAAGTTGGCTCAATATTGCTTGAAATTTGATGTAAAACTTTAAGTCCAGCTCCGAACTGTCCGCATATATTCTGCCCTAGGGAAGAATCAGTCATCTGCGATAAGTTAACTGGAGCAAATGTGTTTTCAACCAACGATTTTGATCCAAGTTCAGCCGTTTTAAGTAGAAGTTTTTGTAAAGCCAAAAGAGAGGAATTGGAGCTGCTTTGCAACATCCTGTAACCTTCTGGACTGATGTTTAAGTTGACTGAAGCCGATTTAAATTCCAAGAGGACTTTCAGTTCATTTTCGATTTCTGAAATATTTGTAGTTGCAAAGTAACTACTTGAATTGGGAACGTTGTTAGAGTTTGAATAAAGGAACGGAAGTACTAAAGCGAGGTTTAATTTTGATAGAGAAGTAGATGGCAAGACTGTTATGTGAGTTATTACATAAGATTCAATTTGCCTAGTAGTGGGATTTAACAGAGCTACCTTCAGAGGATATACGCCCAAACAGTTTGTACAGTTTAAGTGAAAATAGATGTTTGTTGAAGTATTGATCTGTGAATAACTACCGTTTAATGCTATTTGAAAGTTTAATTTGTCTGAGCTGACATTGACTGGACCTGTAGTTTCAAATTGACCATAGGGAGTTGTTAAGCTCTGAAAGTAGGCAGACCTCGAGTCTAATTTATTGTATAGATAAAAATCTAAAATTGACTGAGAGGTAGTAGCAGAGTTTATTTGGAGCGATAAGCTAAACGCTTGATTGGGCAAGACTGTGGGGCTTTGACCGATTATTTGAATAACATTGTTCAAACCAGTATTTGCAGAAGTGAGATTTGAAATCGTCTTTATATCAACTAAAGTAGGTTTTGCATCTGACTGCACAAAAGAAGCTACACCGCTTAACAAAAAAATACAACTCAATAGACAAGCTAAAAACAATACATTTGTAAATAAATTCATAAGTTTTAAGAACAAACGTGTCGGTAATGGTTTTTGTATTTTTATTTTGTATTTGGAACGTAATTTCACGGTAGAATGGATTTTTTATTCTTCTATGCCTTAAAAGTATATATTTAGTAGTGAGCGAATAATTTTATAACGGACATTTGCTTATTTATCTATTAGTTAAATCTTATAGAAATGTTGAAACATATTTCAGACTATCCAAATTTTAAAACTGCAAATGAACTTGGCAGACTTTTTAAGTCGAGCGGTATACCTTTGTATCTTGTTGGAGGTTCGGTCAGAGATTTAATAAACGGGAAAGGTGAATTTATTTCAGATTTGGACTTTACAACACCGGCAAAACCTGAAGCGATTGAAAATATCGTTAGCAAGTGGGCAGACGCTATATGGGATCAAGGAAAAAAGTACGGTACCATTGGTTGTAAAAAGAATGAAGTATCTCATGAAATTACTACTTTTAGAGCTGAACGATACGATCCAGAGTCTAGAAAACCAGAAGTAACCTTCGGCGACTCCTTGATCGAAGATTTATCTCGAAGAGATTTCACTATTAACGCAATGGCAGTGGATTTAGTGTCAGATGAACTAATTGATCCTTACGGTGGAAAGCTTGATTTAAAGAACAAGATTCTTAAGACACCACTAGATTCAAAAATCTCGTTTAGTGACGATCCGTTGCGAATGATGAGAGCTGCTCGGTTTATTGCAAAGCTTGATCTAACTCCAGATGAAACATTAATATTGGCGATTGGCGATCTTAAAGATCGCCTTAAAGTGGTCTCAAAAGAACGCATTCGAGACGAACTAAACAGACTTTTAGTTGTTGACAATCCTGAGAAAGGTCTGTGGTTTTTGGTAAATACGGGTCTTTCTGACATGTTTTTGCCCGAACTAAAGTCTATGCAGTTAGAACAAGATCCAATTCACAAACACAAAGACGTGCTAGCTCACACGATCGCAGTAGTTGCCAAAACTAAACCCGAAAAAATTATAAGGCTTGCTGCGCTATTTCATGATATTGGCAAGCCTAAAACTCGGGTTATCGACGCAACAGGGGTGAAGTTTTACTTTCACGATGTGGTCGGAGCTAAGATAACCAAGCGCCGAATGAGAGATCTTAGGTATCCAACTGAAGATATTGCTAAAGTGACCAAACTGGTCGAACTTCATCTGAGGTTTCATACTTACAAAATGGGATGGACTGATAGAGCCGTAAGACGTTATGTAAACGATGCTGGAGACTTGTTGGATTATTTAAATGAACTTACTAGGTGTGATTGTACGACCAGAAACGAAAAGAAAGCCAAAGAACTTTCTGATCGAATGGACGAACTTGTCGTCAGAATCGCAGATCTTAAATCGAAGGAAGACTTTGAAAAAATTAGACCAGAGCTTGACGGGAATCAGGTGATGGAGATACTTGGAGTTGGCCCTTCCAAATATGTTGGCTATGCCCTTGAATTTTTGTTGGAGTTGCGTTTAGACGAGGGTATATTAGGTTATGAAAAAGTTCGACAAAAACTGATAGATTGGTGGCAAACTTTAGAAAAGAGCGACTAATTTAATGGCTGAGTCCGCTTTTGAAGTAATAAAGGTTTGACAAAATAAAAAATTATAATGATTCGGATCAAAGTTAGTTTACGTAAGATCGTAAAATGCTATTAATCCAAAATGTGAGTTAGATAATAAAAGTCAACTTTATGTTTGGACTTTACAAGAAAGTCCAAACTTTACTTTGCGAAATCTTCCACCATCTGTTTTGCCGTTTCATCCCGATGTTGTATGGGAGGAGATTTCATAAAATAGGCTGACGGCCCTTCGAGGGGACCCCCTATATTTTTGTCTTTTGCTATTTTCGCACATCTTAAGGCGTCGATTATAACGCCAGCTGAGTTCGGTGAGTCCCATACTTCTAATTTCAGCTCTAAGTTTAGAGGAACGTCTCCAAAGTTTCTTCCCTCAATTCTAATATATGCCCATTTTCTGTCCTCTAACCACGGTACATGGTCCGACGGTCCTATATGCACGGAGTCTTCGGGCAGTTGATTTTCCAACTGCGAAGTAACCGCTTGAGTTTTAGATATTTTTTTAGACTCCAACCTCTGGCGCTCTAGCATATTTTTAAAGTCCATATTTCCACCCACGTTCAGTTGGTACGTGCGGTCTACGGATAGCCCTCGGTCTTCGAAAAGGCGTGCCAAAACTCTGTGAACTATTGTGGAACCTACCTGACTTTTAATGTCATCTCCAATAATCGGAATGTTTTTTTGTCTGAATTTATCTGCCCAGACTGGATCGGAAGCTATGAATACTGGAATTGCGTTTACAAAAGCCACACCTGCATCTAAACAGGCTTGCGCATAGTATCTTTGTGCTTCTTCTGAACCCACTGGCAAGTAAGACACTAGTACATCAGCACCCGAATCTTTTAGTACCTGTGTCACATCCACTGGCTCCAATGGGCTTTCTTGTATCGTTTGTCTGTAGTAAATTCCTAGACCGTCTAAGGTTGGTGCTCGATTAACTATAACATTGTAGTTTTTTATATCTGAAAATTTAATAGTGTTATTTTGACCACTGAATGCCGCTTTTGACAACTCAAGCCCAACTTTTTCTGCATCTACGTCAAAAGCTGCTACTGGTTCCAAGTCTCTGATGTGGTATTTACCCAACACAACGTGCATAAGACCTGGGACATCCGTATCAGGATCGGCATTCTGGTAATAAGATAGACCTTGCAAGAGTGAACTGGCGCAGTTTCCGACGCCGGCGATTGCAAATTTTATTTTACCTGTCATATTTTTTCCTCCATCTTTGAATTGGTTTTCTTTTGGTTTACTTCGACTATTTTCTGAATTCCTGATCCGTGAATTAATATTTCCTGATCTGACAGTTCCAAATGATCCAGCCAAGAAATATCAGCTCTAATTAAAGCAATACTGCGTTCAATCAGAGCGGATTTAGCCGAATTCGCTTCAGAAAGTTTTAGTTTGGACTCCAGTTCATTTAACTTATACTCTAAGTCCTGCATTCTCCGTTTTAAAAGCAGAGCTCGGGCAGTAGCGGGTAGATACTTTGAAAATGCTAATCTTACGGTAAAATTTCTAGTCTCATTTTCATTCGTCTCATTTTCATTCGGTGAATTTAGTAGATTGACAAGTAACTCTTCACCCTTTGAAGTTATTCTGTATATCTTTTTATTTTTGGATGACTTTAGCTCTTTTGATTCCAATGTCTTGTCGGCATTTGTCTGGTTTTGTAGTGATCTGTACATAGCCATATTTCCCGTAAGAGAACCAGTTGACATAGTTTTACTTGGAATTTTGTTCGCTAATTTACCAGATTCCTGAATTACCTCGATAGCTCCTTCTTGGGTAAGCTTGGCTAAAGTGGGATAGAGAGAACCGAACGAAACGCTAAAACTTAATCCAAGCTCATCTTTTAATCTTCGTCTGAGTTCATAACCATGAAGGTCCGACTCTTTCAACAGACCAAGTATTGCAATATCTAGCATAGATAATATTATAGCGCAAAAATATATCGCTATGATATATTTTTGCGCTATATAGGTGAGCTGTTATTTTGGATTTAAAAAGATATCTGAACATTTGGAATTCAGGATCGGTATAATTGAATTAATTTATGTATTCGGATCTTTTAAAATCCAAGAGTTTTGGAGCGGAAGTAGATTTTACTCTCGTAAAAAACGCTACCCTGGAAAAATACAGAAGGGGCAAACTTCTCAAGACCGAAATATGTGACGCTCAGAACGAATTACTTAGGGTGGCCAAAAACTACGGTAGCAATTTGCAAACAGTCTGTCCCGTTTGCGGCGAAGTTGATTTAGTTTCAGTAGCGTTTGCGTTTGGTAAACACATAACAAAGTCAGGAATTTGTATTACTAACAGATCGGAAATATTTGATTTGGTAAATAAGTCACAAGGTATTTTTTTGTACCAAATAGAAGTATGCACTGGTTGTAGATGGAATCACTTGATTAAAAAGTCTGAAATATTTAAATCTGAAATATTTAAATAAGTAGACTTTTATAAGAAGTAATTGAACCAGCGACACTTAAATTTATATGAACAAAAAAGCTTTGCATCTGGTTACTGTTGGTTCTGATCGTCTGCTACTACGTTGGGATATAAACTCATACAAGCAAGGCACCACATCTCTGATTCGGGTTCAACGGTTTGAGACAACACTTGGCTGAAATTGGGGTCGAACTGATTGAGTTCAATTGTTTCGTATATTCGATACACCCGGTACAGTTTTTCTTCTCTGTCTCCACAGTTTTCACAGGTATCTGATTTCATTTCTTTAAAATTTATTTTTCAAGTGTCGTGATTAGATTATTCGTGATTAGATTATTTCAGTATTGTGTTTTAAAATGATTGACTTGTTAAAGCCTATGTTTAGAATTATATCACTGACTTTTAACGATAATTTAGTCAATATTTGACTCGATAAAAAAGTTCAATCGTAAATCTTTAAAGTCTGTAAGATTAAATTAAGAAAGTTGTTTCAGTTGGTTTTACAGTTTTTAAACTTAGAACATATTAACTTAGAACATATAAAACTGGGATTTTTATACAGCCAAGTATATATTCTTTAAGCTAAGGAAGGCACGCAAGTGAGTGAACGCGATCATATTATTACGGTTCCTTTGATTACCTCGAATAAAGTTTCTAATGGATCTTCTCCGTTGGTAATGGTAACAGGATACGACTACCCGACAGCACAGATTCTGGATCAAGCAGGAGTGGATATTATTCTTGTTGGAGATTCCCTTTCCAATGTTGTTATGGGAAACTCTAACACCGCTGATATATCTGTCAAAGAGATTGTTCATCATGTGAAAGCGGTATCAAATGCGAATACCAAAGCTTTGGTGGTGGGAGACATGCCGTGGTTGAGCTACCATTTAAGCTACAAAAATACAGTAATTAACGCTTCGAAGATTATTAAAGCAGGAGCTAAAGCAGTTAAGTTAGAGGGTGGCAAAAAGAGAGTTGATCACATTAAAGCGATTTTGGATGCCGAGATTCCAGTAATGGGACATTTAGGCCTTACGCCGCAGTCATTTAACGTCTTAGGTGGATTTAAAGTACAGGGTAAACTAGAAGCTCAAGCTGAAATATTAATTCAAGATGCGCATGCACTGGAAGAGGTAGGCTGTTTTTCCATTGTGTTAGAAGCGATACCCCGCTCTTTGGCCAACACCGTGACTAATACTCTAAAAATTCCTACGATTGGAATCGGTGCTGGACCAGATTGTGATGGACAAGTTATTGTATTTCACGATCTTTTAGGATTTTTCAATAAGAGTAAAGCTAAGTTTGTCAGACCTTATTTGGATTTCAATAAGCTTGCGACAGAAGCTGTCGAAAAATTCATAAAGGATGTAAAAGATCATGATTATCCAAATGACAGCGAATCGTATCATTGATTGTTGAAGTATCAAACTAAAAACTACTCCAATAAATTTGCAAATTTAATATTTAATTTAGTACTTCAATTTCCTGCAATTTGAATTTGAATAGTGGCTTTTAAATCTTTGGTAAACTGGTAACTTAAATTAATAAACTACCCTGCTGCGGATCTGTCAGACTTGTTAGTTGTAACGGCTTGTTGGTTGTAAAGGTTCGTAGCTGTGGCAATATTTAGCCGAATCCATAGGGAGGTATTTTGAGAAACTACGAGATTTTCGTAATATTTAATAATCAGGTTGAAGATAAGCAAATCTCTGACTGGATTGATAAAATCAGTGAAGATGTAAGAACTGTTGGCGGAGAAGTTGTTAACGTTGACAATTGGGGGAAGCGACAGTTTGCATATGAAGTCGATCATCGCACCGAAGGTGTCTACGCAGTAGTGAGCGTCAAAGCTGAGCCGAACAGTCTTTTGGACTTAGATCAGAAACTGAGATATTCTGATGACTTAGTCCGTCATAAAATTGTCAAGGTACCGGATTTGGCGTTTGCAAAAATTGGAAAGATAAAATAAAAAAGGGGCAGAAATTATGTCTAATGGCAATACAGTAACACTTATCGGAAACATAACCAAGGATCCAGAATTAAGGTTTACTCCTACGGGGCAAGCTACATCAACGTTCGGATTGGCTGTAAACAGAAGGTGGCAGAACAGACAAAGTCACGAATGGGAAGAAGCAACTTCTTATTTTGACGTGGTCTGTTGGAGGGAGTTGGCAGAAAATGCTGCGTCATCGTTACCCAAAGGTACAAGGGTAATCGTAACTGGAAGAATAGAACAGAGGTCATGGGAGCAGAATGGCGAAAAGAGATATAAGATCGAAATTATCGCCGACGAACTTGGTCCGTCATTGCGATGGGCCTCAGCACAAGTAACAAAAAATGAAAGAGAAGTGTCAGGAAGTTACGGGT
>JAJYVQ010000172.1 GCA_021791915.1 Actinomycetes bacterium
ACTTGAGCCGCTTGTGCATCTGATGCTTCAACAAAATGAGCATAGACATTTAGAGTAGTTGCAGCATCAGCATGTCCCAACCTGCCTGACACAGTTTTTACAGGTACACCAGCTACCAACATTCTTGTTGCAGCAAAGTGCCGTAGGTCATGGAATCGAACATCTTTAATATCTAATCTTTTACACAAACGCATGAACGCTAAAGTTACTCTCCCGGGTCTCCAACATTGACTTGAATCTGGTGAATCCGAAAATATAAATGCTTCAGTAACTAATTTAGTGTTAAACTTTTTTGCTCGATCTTCACAAGTTTTTTGCCAATCTTTTAAAATCTTACAAGTATCACTATCAAGAGTTACTGAACGGCTGGAATGTGTTTTAGTGTCTTTTTCAACCATGTGATCGACCTTATCGCCAGCTATAGAACGTGAGATGGTAAGAACTCCTTTGCTAAGGTCAAAATCGCTCCATTTAAGTGCACATAATTCACCTCGTCTTGCACCAGTGACGGCAGCTAAGCGAAGTAAACATCCAAAGCCTTCGTCAGATAACTTAGCACTTTCTATTAGTTTTATAACCTGATCAATACTGGGAATTATTACTTGCTTAGACTTTAATTTAGGAGGGCTTGCAAGACTTGCTGGATTTGAGCTTGCCCAACCCCATTTGACTGCTTGATTGAATATTTTATGGATAATTGCATGAATGTGTCTTACGCTTTGGGAACTAAGACCATTTCCCTGAGCTCCTCCAGATTTTTTTAGTCTTGCATAAAATGCATCTAATTCAGATACTTTTATCCCTCTAACCTTACGGGTTCCTAAAGCGGGTAAGATATGTCGATCTAGAAGTCTCTTGTATTCATTTAGAGTAGTAGGAGATAGTGAATCACTTGTTATCTCAAGCCACTTTTTAACAAGCTCAGCTACTGTTCCTTCAGTAGTTGTATCAGCGCCTGCTCCAATTTCAACAAGTAGTTGACGCATTATGTCTTCGGCTTGTCTTTTAGTACCGTGGATAGTGCGAGTCACATACATGCGTCGTTTCTTTTCTTTGTCATAACCGACAAAGGCTTTAGCTCTCCAGATACCCTTCCCTCGTGCTTCTAAATGTCCGCGCATAGTACTAGCCTAGCACATTTGATTCCCATTTGATTCCCAAAACTGATACTGAAACAGTTTGGTTGGGTGAAATTGTGCCATTTACCAGCACTTTTCTTGTGCCCCCGGCAGGACTCGAACCTGCGACGCACGGTTTAGGAAACCGACGCTCTATCCTCTGAGCTACGAGGGCCTTATGTAATTTTAGTTTTAAATATACCTAGATAATTTAATGTAAAAATTTATTCTTTTTTAAAAATTCCCCTTTAAAAATTTTCATTTTGGGTGTAATATTCAAAATAGGATATTTAGTTTGATCCGTTCAGGTCATTTGAATAAATTGTCGGAGGAATTATGGGAGGAAGTAACTTTAATTACGACAGATTTAATCTTCCGTTTGCATCTTCTAATATTGAACTCTGCATATCTTGGATCAAAATGGCAATGGAAGCTGGCAGAATTGCTTTCTGGGAATATAATCCTACCGAAGACGCACTGAGATACTATGCGGATCCAGAAAATATGACACTATTAGGATTGGATCCGCATTTAGAAACAATTTCATTAAAAGATAGGGTAGCTCTGTTGGATCCAGATATCGGTGACTATGCGTATAAAGCTATGTTAGATGCTGTAGAAACTGGCAAAGAGTTCAAAGTTGACTATAAAATTAGAACCATAAAAGGCGATACACGCTGGATATCGGCCAGAGGCCTTCCCCAGCCAAATACTCGAGCTGAAGGCAAACCTAGAATTGTTGGAACGAGTTTAGATATTACCGAACTTAAAGAGGCAGAATTTGCTTTACAAAGCGCTAACTTTTACTTAGAACATTCCAACAAGATAAAAAGTAGGTTTTTATCAACTTTAGGTCACGAGCTTAGAGGTCCGCTTCACTCTATAATCGGACTGACAGATTTAATATTGCAGTCAGATAGTTTAAAAGATGAAGATAAGCAAAATCTAAATCAAATATCACTTTCTGGTAGCCACATCCTTACAGTACTAGATGACGTGCTGGATATAGCCAAAGTAGAAGCTGGGTTTTTTGACTTAAACGAAGAACCACTAAATGCTGTTGAGGTCATTAACGAAGCGATAGATATATTATCTGGACTGGCTAGAAACTATTCGGTAAAGATTTTAAGTCCACCGAAGTTTAAAACTGTTGTCTATACAGATCATAAACGATTAAGGCAGATACTTATTAACTTTATTTCTAATGCCGTCAAATACAATAAACCAAACGGAACAGTTTCTTTTGAACTGACTAAAGTTGATGACAAAGTTAAAATCTTAGTCAAAGATACCGGAGTCGGTATCTCAGTAGAGTATTCTGATCGAATTTATCGACAGTTTGACCGTCTTTCAAAGGATGTTTCAAATATACAGGGATTTGGATTGGGACTGGCAGTTTGCAAATCATTAAGTGAAGCCATGGACTGCGAAATTGGCTACGATAGCAAACTGGGAGATGGATCGTCATTTTGGATTCAGGTTCCAGTTGCCAAAAAAAGTGAAATTGCTTCAAATGATTCAAAGCAAACCACGCTGCCGAAAGTTCAAGAGAAAATTAAGATAGTATACATAGAAGACGATCTGATTCACCAAAAGCTTCTCAAAGCTTCTTCGAACAAACTTCCCATGGAAGTTTTTGTGGCTTCAACTGGCAAAGAAGGCATAAAACTGATCAAAGAACACCATGCAGATGTAGTTGTATTGGATATCAACCTAGAAGATATGACTGGACGAGAAGTTCTGACTTTGATTAGATCTGATATCGAGATTTCTAACGTTCCAGTTGTTGCAATAAGTGCAAGTGCTACAGACACTCAAGTTCAGAGGGTAATGGCAGCAGGAGCTGACATTTTTGTAAGAAAACCAGTTCTAATAAAGGATTTAGTTGCTGCTATCTATAAAGTTACAAAGCCAAACTGGAGGTGACAAGTTTTCAGTTTATAGTCAACAACCCCTTAAAACTTACAAGCAACCGCATTTAAAACAAAGCCTATTGACCCTTTTAAATATCTGTGTTTTTAAAATGTACTTTAAGAAAGTGTTTTAAGACAGTGTTTTAAATTTGTTTATTAAATTAGTGTCTATTTAATCTCGATGGTTCCATCTTTTAGGTATTTGAAGCCACCTATCTCGTCTTTTGTTCCTTCCAAAAGTAATTGAGTGTACTTTTGGAAGTTAAATTCTGTCCAAAAATTCATTAAATGTTTTTTGCAGTAAAGATTAGCTAATAGAGTTTTTCTGTTTCTATCAAAGTCAGTTAATGACTTTGTAATTTGATCCATAAGTAGACTTAGGATATAAAGATCAATGGATAGTTCAGAAAATGTAAATACTATATTTTCAGGACTATCTTTTGGAAAGTCTGCGATTTTGTTTCCCAAAACTCTTACAACTTCAAATAGCTTCTCATGAGTTAAATTAAGCTGTTCACCTGCGGTATTGTCATTGGTAAGCGATGTGATACGACCGAAAAACTCTTCGTGCGCATTGTTCCTTAAAATTCCTCTTAGTATATCTAAATACAAAATATTGCTTGCACCTTCCCAAACGGTGTTTACTTGTGAATCCCGTACCAACCTTGCAATCGGCCAGTCTTCTATGTATCCGTTTCCTCCGTGAATTTCTAAAGCAGTTGATGCAGCTTCAATCCCTAACCTAGCTGCTCGCAGTTTTATCAATGGAGCTCCAATTCGAATTTTGGGCCCTATAAATCCTTCAAAAACTAATGCCTGACATGCCTCAACTTCTACAATTAGATCAGATAGCTGTCTTTGCATAAGTGGCTGTTCGTCGAGCTTTTTAGAAAATGCCTCTCTGCTGTTGCAGTACAAAAGAGCCTCAGTAAGGGATCGTCTTGCAACTCCTAGACCCATCATCGCAATACCTAACCTAGAGGAGTTGGTGAGTTGCATCATCCTAGATAGACCTTTTCCATCTGAGGCGGTGCTTTTATCGATTTGAGATTGATTAGATCCTGTCGTATCTGATTCCGAAATGTCGGGAGCTAGCATATACGCTTCAGCATCGTTAAGTTCGATTTCTGCTGAAGCTACTGCTGTAGTGCCTAACTTGTCTTTAAGTCGGCGGATTTTAATACCGTTTCTGGTGCCATCTTGTTTTTCCCAAAGTATTAAAAATGGGGCGATACCGAACTTGTCATCACTTGAGTTTTCGACCTTTGCTAATGCTATAAAAGCTGAACCGTTAGCATTAGATACGAACCACTTAAACCCGTTTAAATACCATTTTGAGTCTTTTTTAACTGCTGTAGTTTCAATTGCGCTTAGATCCGAACCTCCAGAACGTTCTGTTAACATTTGAGCGGCTTCTCCAGCCATTTCTCCTGCTGCAAAAAGCTCTTCTACTTTGTCTGCTATTTCTTTGGGCGCATAGTCTCTAGCAAGGTTTATAACCATATTGCCTCCAGTACCTAGAGCACAAGCCATTCCGATTTCAGCTTGATCTAGCATATAGCTCCAGGCAGCACCTAACGGTAGCGGGTTGATATTTTTTTCTTTTATCTCTTTGGCAAATGTGGGGGACATGAAATTATTTTCGAGAATCTCTTTTCTGGATTCATAAAAACTCACCGGCATAACAACTTCGCTGATGTCGTGACCCCACTTGTCGTATTTAACAAGCTTGGGTGGATTTTTGTCTGTTATTTCGGCCCTTTTTGCAACACGAGTTCCCATTAGTTCGCCAAGTTCAATCAACTTGGGCTCCACTAACTCCAAAGCTTCTTCTCCTAAGTAATAACGCATTAAA
>JAJYVQ010000018.1 GCA_021791915.1 Actinomycetes bacterium
ATTATTAGCGCTTTTTCGATTGTCATTGACGAAATCGGAAAATTTTCGACAGCGCGTTGCGTCTGAGCCGCCCATTTGGCAGATTTTGGAACTTTGACTTCTCCCATTGAATCGTGTTCAATTCTAAAGTCATCGTCTTTGTTTTGGTTTTCGTTTAAATTATTCATCATTTTAAAAATTACTAGAAATTTAATCTATATTTTTAAAAAAATAAATTTTTGCGCCTATTTATAATCTCACTATCAGTAAGCAAATTTAACACTATAAGTAGTATTATAATTTCAAGTGACAATTTTAAATAAATTGTAAGATTTAAAAATTTATGGCAATAAGCTGGTAACTTTTTTAATTTTATTCGATAGATGTATCTTATTTAAAATGAAGATAATTTAATAGACGTTAAATTACAGGTTAAATTGTTGAACTAAAGGTTCAGATAGATTAAACTAGTTAAATCGTGTTTTTTGAAGAAATGAACAGGAGCGGATCGACTCTTTCTCAAGAGTTGAGTTCTAAATTCAAGATTAGAACAGACGTTCCGAGAAACTACCAGAGATTACGGATCTTTAGATATTTTGAAGTAATGTTCAATAGCAGTCGCAAAAATAACAATCGCAAAAAGAATTACTCAAGTGTTCGGTCCCAGTCACTCTTAAAAGGTTTTAAGAATTTTAAGATGTTGTTGGCATTTGCGCTATCGATTGTAATTGTAACGTTAATGGTACCGCATGCATATCAAAATGCTTCTGGTCCTATTGGAATTAAATATTTCAAGGTGGCAAGTGTTCAGTCTTTAAAGCAGCAAGCTGCCCAAATTGCCTCTCAGATCGCTTCAGAAAATAATCAGTTAGATCAGTTAGATCAGCAGTATTTAACTGCACAGCAAAATTTGTCTAACATTGAGCAACAAATTAGCGCTACCCAGTCAAAGATAAGTTCTCTTATGAATTCTGAGACGGCTCTAAGATCTCAAATTCGACAGGAGGCACTTTCAGCTTATATAGAAGCAGAATCTGGACAGGGTCTCAGTTCGGTACTGAGCTCAAATGCCACAACTTTAGGTTTTAAAGAGACTTATTTGGAATCTGCAACAGGAAACTTGAATGCTTCGGTAGCTAATTTAGAGGATGTACAAAATCAATTAAGCTCCGAGGAGACATCACTTAATCAGCAAAAATCGACGGCTACACAACAATTAAATCAGATTAATCAAGCAAAAGCTCAAGCTACTCAATTACAGGCTCAGCTTACTAATACTGAAAACAGTCTGAACGGTCAGATAGCAACATTGGTAGCCCAACAACAAGCTGCTGCTCGAGCAGCTGCAGCACAAGCGGCCGCTGCAAAATTTAAGCAAGAACAGGCTATGCAAGCTGAAGCTTTGGCAGCTCAGGCGGCTAATAGTCTAAGAAATAGTAGATTTAGCGCAAACCTTCCAACAGTTTCAGGCTCTGGCGCAGGCGCAGTAGCCGTTCAGGCTGCCTTATCTTACATCGGAGTTTGGTATCAGTGGGGTGGCACATCGAGAAACGGAGTGGACTGTTCAGGATTGACCATGCTCGCATGGGAAGCAGCTGGTGTACAGTTACCAAGAACCGCACAGGAGCAGTACTATGCGACTGCTCAAGTATCCCTCTCTAATCCGAGTCAATGGCAACCGGGGGACTTGGTATTTTATGGTAATGGCACCTCGGATATTTATCATGTTGCTATGTATATAGGAAACGGCGAAGTAGTTGAAGCACTTGAGACAGGGACGCAAGTGCAAGTTGATTCTATATTTTATGCTGGTACTCCTGTGGCAATTGGTCAACCGTGAAACCCATACCAATATCGTTTAAAATAGGTTTTCTAACAATTCACACCTACGGCATAGGTCTTGCTGTTACTTTCTATATTGGCTATAAGCTGTTTGAACGTGCATTAAAGAAGAAAAATTACGACGTAGAATGGCTCTCAACTGCATTCATATGGATTATTATTTCTGCGATAATAGGAGCTAGGGTTGTTAGCGTAGTTGCAAATATTAAATACTACAGTCACGATTGGGTTCAGGTATTTGAAATATGGCAGGGAGGGGTATCATCTTACGGGGGGTTAGTAGGAGGATTCTTAGTTGGAATTCCGATAGTAAAAAGAAAGTTGCCAGAGTTAGACTTACCGGAAGCTTTGGATATGGTAGCACCGATTTTGGTAGCTTGCTGGGTAATTGGTAGACTGTTGGGACCACAGCTTATGTATAGGGGTGGTGGAAGGCGAACTAATCTTTGGTTTGGTATGGAATATGCAGGCGAAGTTGGAAAGCGATTGCCGGTTCCCATATTTCAATCGATTGAATGTACTGTTGTACTTTTAATACTGTTATATATTGTAAAAAGACAAAAGGTCGCTGGTAAAAAACGCAACTACATCGTAGTTTTGTCTGCTATATTTTTCTGGGACATAACAAGGTTTTTTGATGAATTTTTGTACTTGGATAGGCCACAAAGGCTGTGGGATGCAGTTGAAGTTTTTAGTTTAATATTGGTAGCTATATCAGGATTGCTGATAATTTATGTTAAGAAGAAAACTAATTTAGTTGACTTTGATAAGAAAAGAGATGGGACCCCAAATTTAAATGGGTTAGATGACGACAATAACATAGACGCAGTAGAAAGCAATTCAACTGAAGGTGATGGGGTGACTGACGAGAACGATAAAAATTCAGTTAATACGGGTAACAATAGTTCTTCTAGCTGAGTTATCAAAAGCTTAGTAGATGTTAAATTATCTTGGATAAAGTATTTAATGTCTTAATTTACTTTTTGAACCTTTGTTTTTTAAGTTAATTTTGTTAGTTTTGGTGGTCTGCCAACTTAAGTTGTTAATCTGGTTGAGGATCCAATAGCTTTCGTAAATAGATCCAATCACGGTGAAATGAATCCCGTCAGGGGTTCTTACTTCTATACCATTTACTACGCGCTGATATTCGTTTCCAGGAGAAATGTGCTGCCCGAAGGGGATAACCCTAACAGTATTTGGAAATTCCTTTGCTATGTTGTTTTCAATTGAGTTTAAAGTATTGACTCGCACCGGATCGTCTTGGGGCCACAGTGAGAAGTTCGGCTGAAAGCCGTGAAAAAAATAAGGGGAATT
This sequence comes from Actinomycetes bacterium, assembly GCA_021791915.1. Lineage (GTDB taxonomy): Bacteria > Actinomycetota > Acidimicrobiia > Acidimicrobiales > JABEUL01 > JAJZNL01. The sequence continues at coordinate 3,136 of JAJYVQ010000018.1, forward strand.
TAAAATTACGAGTTTGGATCCATTAGAAGTGAGTATTTTAATAGCATCTTTTAAGTTTGCTTCAAAGATCTGATCGTACTGTAAATCACCTATATGTAGGTAAGTTCCGTTGATTGAGCGTGAGATAACGTCCCAAGGTCCTATTAACAAGACCGATATTTGTGGTTTGGAAGTATTAACGGCACTTTGATACTCATTTTCCCAATTAAAGCACGCTGGAATAGAATTATACTTTTTTCCTGTATACCTTCCTGGCGAATTAGGAACGAGACCGCATCCTACAATTGAACCGTCAAACACGATATCTCCGAATTCAAGCTGATCCATTTGTAAACCTACAGCCAAAATTGTGGCAGTTGAATCTCCAACAATAAGAATATTTTTATAAGAATTGTAGTGATTGTACTTTTTAAGTCTATAGGTTGCAAGTGTGATCGAAGAGATTGGCAAATGAGAAGATGAGGACGTAGAAGAGTATATGGTAACCTGTTTCAAAGTTAGGTTATTAAACGCTGTATAAGTTAAATGTTGATTTGACCCACCTACAATACAAAAACTTAATTTAAAGTTACAACTACTCAGATCTAATTCAGGCACATCAACGATATTTGATTTAATCGAATACAAAGAGTTAGATTTTATTGAATAGTAGAAAATTAAGCCATTGTTAGATTTCGAGCTACCCAATAATATGCATTTATAACTTGAATTACACGATAAATCAACTAATGAACCTACGTTCTTCGGAAATCCTAATAATTTAACACTCTTAAAATAACTATCAGTTGAAATCATAACTGGATTTACACTGTCAGCCATTCCTAGCGCATAACATTTATTAGCGTTAACACAGGAAATTGAGGATATATACGAAATATATGAAGGGAGTTGGTAATAGCTGACGTTATAGCTTTTAGAATTAATATAGCCGATGTAAGATTCTAAATCGTTGACGGAACTTGAAGAATGAACGGTGGTATTTTTTACGCTGTCTGTACCGGAAATTAAGCAGAAATTAGAACTGTAACAGTAAGTGATGGGATCTAGTGACAGGCTTAAGTCAGACCCCTTAACGTTTAGGCTATTCCATGTTGATCCGAAGTCAGTGGAATAGATTAAAATGTTCCCTCGATCTACCACAGATACACTGGAGATACAAAACTTTACGGATATACAGTTAACGGAGGACAATACTTGACCTTGTGATTGAGTGGAGTCTACGGTCCAGGTTAAGCCACCGTCGTCTGTTGTAATGATCGTACCGCCTAAGTCAAAAAATGTGCTCACAGCTACCATGCAGTCATTTAAGGTAGGACAGGTGATTGCATCTACTGCAGTGACTTCTTTGGGTAGATTTAGGTTAGTCCAAATATCCCCAGAGTCTGTAGATTTCGCTACGACAGGGGTTTGATCGAGTGCCGAACTACCTGTTGCAAAACATACGGTAGCTGTCGGACAGCTAATCTCATTGTAATAGTTACCCAAAGAAACAAAAGTCTTTGAGGTTTTAAATGTATTAATGGTGATCTTTTTTTTGACCGGTTTATTTCCCGATTCAACTGCGAAATAAATAAAAAGTCCTATTGCAAGGATAATGACTAATACTACGGGTATAATTTTGTTTTTCGATATGGATTTGAAGTCTTGTGTCATGAAAAAAAGATTAGATCTGTGAAAAATTAATACAAGGTTACTTAATTGAGTACGATGAATTACACTATCACAGTTTATTGTTTTCTAACTATTATGTTAGTGATTGGAGTTAGAATTGGCAGAATTTAAAGTAAAGATGTGTAAATTTTAAAATTGGATACAAGCTGTAATCGGTTCGACTAATAAGATTAACTAATAAGATTGACTAATAAGTTTAACTAATAAGTTTGACTAATAAGATTGTGTTAACAACTTATTAAAGCATCGGTTGAGCCACAACGAGCCAACAGACTGTTAGGTATTTTTAACATTTTTGTGAATTGTTGAGAATTCTTGAGATCAGAGCTAATTTATATATGTTTATTAAGACCTTAATAAAGTCGAAGAAAATTTATTAGTCTCAATAATAGTATTATTTGCAACTTGATTTACTATCGGTTCAGATAAAAATACTACAAAAAATATAAATTTAGAAATTTCTACGGTATGCAATTTGAAATAATCTTTCGAGCGATAGTAATATATTAAGTTAAGAATCAAAGGTAAGTTAAATCGACTTAGATTTTAGATATCGATTAATCTGCTCATAGTAGAATTAATTGGATAGTTAACGACCAATTTAATAGATATAGATACGGAGTGTGAAAAGTGAATTTTTCATTTACGGAAGAACAAGAAGAGTTAAGAAAGTCCATCAAGAGGTTTTTGGAGGACAAATGCTCTATGTCCACGGTTCGAACTTTAATGGAAACTGAAGACGGCTTCGATAAAGACGTTTGGACCCAAATGGGGACACAGCTTGGGCTGCAAGGAATAGCAATTCCCGAAGAGTATGGAGGGTCAGGATTTAGCTATGTGGAACTTCTCGTAATATTTGAAGAGTTGGGCAGAACCCTAGCGTGTGTTCCGTTCTTTTCAACTGTAGGACTTGCGGTTAGCACTTTGCTTACTTGCGATGATGAAGATGCTAAAAAAGAGTATCTTTCACAGATAGCATCTGGAGAAAAGGTTGCAACTTTAGCTATAAGCGAAGATTCTGGAAGATTTGATTCGGAGGGTATTTCACTATCTGCTAAAAAAGATGGTGACAAATATGTCTTATCTGGGCATAAATCTTTTGTGGTTGATGGTACAACAGCGGATTTTATATTGGTAGTAGCAAAATCGGATAAGGGAATATCTCTTTTTGCGGTAGACTCTGTAGCAAACGGACTTAGCAAGGAGTCGCTTGCGACAATGGATCAAACTAGGAAACAGGCTAGATTGGAATTCAATAATACAGAAGCAAGGCTTATTGGTAAAGAGGGTCAGGCTTGGAAAAATATTGAAAAAGCTTTAGATTTGGCAGCGGTATGTTTAACCGCAGAACAGGTTGGTGGTGCGCAGGTTTGTTTGGACACAAGTGTTGAATACGCAAAAAATAGAATTCAGTTTGGTCGACCGATCGGGTCATTTCAGGCTATAAAGCATAAGTGCGCTGACATGTTGCTTCAAGTTGAGTCTGCCAGATCTGCAGCGTACTATGCGGCTTGGGCTGCCCAAGAGGATTCTGATGAGCTTCCCGTCGTTAGTAGTTTGGCAAAAGCGTTTTGTTCCGAGGCATTTTTTCACTGTGCTGCAGAAAATATTCAGATTCATGGAGGAATCGGCTTTACGTGGGAGCATGATGCTCATCTATATTTTAAGAGAGCTAAGTCATCTGAACTTATGCTAGGTGATCCTAGCTACCACAGAGAGCTTATGTTACAACGATTGGGGATCTAAAGAGTCCAAATCAACAATTTTAAGTCAATATAATTGTCACTTTTGACAGTTGTTTTGAGTAGCCCAGTTTGCAAGTAATGTTGTGGTCAAGTAATGTTATGGTCAAGTTATATTTTGGTTAATGAGTGCAATTAATTTACGTGCTGACTCATAACTGTCTTTGGATTCGACAAGATATCTTACGACTACAAACTGTCTAGCTCCAGCAGATATATAGGTTTTGACAGTATTTAAATTGACATCTCCAGTTAGAAACCAAGGCAGATCTGAATTTTCAGATACATATTTAATGTAATCTAACCCAGTTCCAGGTCTATTCAATTTAGTCGGGGTTGGAACTACTGGACCTGCAGATAAATAGTCTACAGGTTCTACCTTTGCTGATTCAAAATCTGCTACAGAGTGAGTTGACATCCCGATGATTTTACTTGCCCCCAATATTTTCCTGCATGTCACTGGGGAGATGTCATCTTGACCGACATGGACACCGTCAGCATCTACGAAATGTGCAATATCTGGTCTGTCGTTAACTATAAATAGTGCACCGAATTTTGCACAGATCAGCTTTATTTTAAAGGAGGCATCAATTAACTCACTATCCGTAAGGGATTTATCTCTAAGTTGGACGATTCCGACTCCTCCTTTGATGCAATTTTCTACAAATGTTTCCATGTTGTTTAGTAAAGGCGTGCAGAGATATAGCTTTCGTTTCAAAACGTCTTGTTGTAATACGCTGTGTTGTTTCATATTGTGCTTGGTTCTAAGTTCGGTCAAACTATTATCTGAATTAGGAAATTAAATTGCATCATTTTAACGCTGGGTCCCAATTACACTGGGCCAATTACACTGGGCCAATTACACTGGAATGCTTATGTTCGAATTGTAGATCGTTCAAAGTTATTATTAAACAACAGAGGTGTTTTTTAAAGCGGACTTGACGGACTTTTTGTACTCCCTAACTTTTATCAGAGCCTTTGGAGAGTCGATATCAGCAACTGACATGTAAACATTTTTGGCAGAGTAAGGTTTACATATTTTTTCCCAGCCGTCAGGTTTAATTTCAAACTGTTTTGCTAAAACCGCAAGAAATATTTTTGCCTTCTGTTCCCCAAACCCTGGAAGCTTTTTTATATTTAAATATACCTCCTGAGCGTCAAGTTTTAGAGAGTTGGGTTTAGGGGACCAGATATATTCGGTCTTGTTGTTGAATTGAAAAACTATGGTTTGGGAAAGTAACTTCGTTCGTTGAGCCATGGAGTTTGGGAATCGATGAATTGAAGGAGAAATTGTAAAAAGATCTATTAACTCCAGATCACTCATATCAGCAATAAGTTTCGGCGTTAATTTTTTACCGATTCGTTGTTCCAATAGATAAGGACCACTAAAAGCCCTTTCTAGTGGAATTTGTTGATCTAGCATCATGCCCAAAACTAGAGCAAAAAAATTCGAGTTCAAAAGCTTGTCAGCTTTATCATCTAAGGTTGGGCAAAATGACATTCAAGTTTCTCACTTTCATTTGTTTATTGATATTTTATATGGTCGTAGCTAGTGTCGGCGCATGGAAGATTGATCGTACTTAAATAAACCTTGAAATTCCGAATCTTTAAGAAAGTCTTGTTTATCTAATAGTGTTATTGCCCTATAAGCGATATACCTATAGTCGGTTTCGAAATAGTCACGAAGTGAGTCCCGGCTATCAGACAGTCCAAATCCTTCGGTTCCTAAAGTTTCATAGGGAAGTTTAATATATGGTTTTAAAAGATCGGGCACAGCCTTCATAAAATCAGTTACCGCTACAATAGGTGCATTGATTTGATCTAGAATTGTTTCCAAATAAGACTTTTCTTGCGTACCTTTTATTAGGTTTTGGCGTTGAATCTCCATTGCTTCTTCACGTAGGGATTTTACCGATGTTAACGACCACAGATCAGCTGCGATTTTAAATCTATTTAGGAGCACCTTAGCTTTGATGGCATTTTCGAACATCGGTCCTGAGAACCAAATAGCGACTCTGCCATTTAAACCTTTTGATTTGTCTTTATCGAATAGATAGACTCCGTTTAAGATTCCCTTTTTAATATTTGTGCGATTACCTGCTGGAATTTTAGGCATTACGTAGTTTTCGTTGTAAGTGGTAACGTAGTAAATCAGATCCTCTTTATTTTTAATAAAATCTTTAAGTCCTTGCTCTACAATGACTGCGAGCTCAAAGGCAAAAGCTGGGTCGTAGGCTTTAAGATGCGGATATGCCATTGCGTATAAATGTGATTGCCCATCTTCGTGTTGAAGTCCTTCTCCATTGTACGTGGTTCTTCCTGCTGTTGTACCGAATAGGAATCCTCTTGATCTCATGTCCAAAGCTGCCCAGATTAAATCTCCTATCCTCTGAAAACCGAACATGGAATAGAATAGAAAAAATGGTAGCATCTGTTGGGGAAAAGTCGAGTATCCACTTGCTAAAGCCATAAAGGCACACATTGCACCGGCTTCAGATATTCCTTCTTCTAACACCTGACCTTTAGTTGTTTCTTTGTATCTAAGTATTAATTCCGCATCAACTGACTTGTATTTTTGACCTGACTGGCTGTAAATACCTAATTCCGCAAATAGAGGTTCTAGTCCAAAACTGCGACCTTCATCTGGAACGATTGGTACTATATATTTTCCCATTGTGGAATCCCGAGTTAGATTACGTAGCATTTTGGCCAAAGCTGACGTGGTAGAAACTTCCTGCCCTTTTGATCCGGCATAAAATTCATCGAAAATTACTTTGTCAAATAGTTCAAGAGATTTCGTAAAAGACCTTCTATGGGGAATAAATCCCCCAAGTTTTGTTCTATTATCTATCAGATATTTATACTCTTGCGAATCTTGTTCTAATTTTAAAAACCCAGGAATAAAATCGTCAGCTTTAAGTTTGTCTAAGTCAATTTCCCTCTCTAGTCCTAGTTTCGCCGCCAAGTCTAAAATATCGCCGTTAACCATCTTTTTTACAGCATGTGAAGCGTTTCTTGACTCAATATGGCTACCCAGATCCCAACCTTTGACGGTTTTAGCTAAGATTACCGTTGGCTGATTTTCATGGTTGAATGCCTTTAAGTAGGCCGCATATACTTTTTTGGGATCGTGACCTCCTCGGGGGAGTCTAGCCAAATCTTTGTCACTCATATCTTTAACAAGTTCCAGTAACTTTGTGTTAGTCCCAAAATATTCTTTTCTCAGGGTATTTCCATCTAGAGTAGCTATTCTCTGATATTCTCCGTCACAAGTCTGTTCTAGCTTATTTATCAGTACATGTTCCGTATCTTTCTTGAAAAGTTCGTCCCACTTGCTTCCCCATACTACTTTAATAGTGTTCCAACCCGCCCCCGCAAATATCGATTCCAACTCTTGAATGATCTTTGTATTTCCTCTTACCGGACCGTCAAGTCTCTGTAAATTACAGTTTACGACAAAAATTAAATTATCCAATCTTTCCCTGCCTGCAAGTGCTAGTGCAGCAGAAGATTCGGGTTCGTCCATTTCTCCGTCACCTACAAATGCCCAAACTTTAGAAGAGTTGGGTTGTATTATCTCTCTGCTAATTAGATATTTCAAAATGTATGCATGGTGTACTGCTTGTAGCGGACCAAGTCCCATAGATACCGTGGGAAACTGCCAAAAATTTGGCATAAGTCGAGGGTGAGGATAACTAGACAGACCGTCTGAAAAAGCTTCCTGTCTGAAATTATTTAGTTGGCTTTCAGTAAGCCTTCCTTCCAGAAAAGCTCTGGCATATATTCCTGGTGAACTATGACCTTGAAAATAGATATAGTCTTGATTAGAAGAGTTGGGTCCACGAAAAAAATGGTGAAACCCAACTTCATACAAAGTAGCTGCCGAGGCATAGGTTGCTAGATGCCCTCCAATATTCGGATATTTGTGATTTGCTCTTAAAACTATTGCAACTGCATTCCACCTGAGATAAGCCCGAATAGTTTTCTCGATCTGCTGGTTTCCAGGATATTCTGGTTCCTCTTCGGGGAGTATTGTATTTAAATATGGGGTGGAAAATGAGTTTAACGAACTAAGGTGATTCTGGTAGGCATACTTGCTGACACGACCGAAAACGACATCTGCTACTTGAGAACCCATGGAAGCAATTAGGTGATCGATAGAGTCTGTCCACTCTTTTACCAATTTATCTAGTTCATCATCATTAATTTTCATATTTCAATTTAATCTTAATAGCATACAAAGCTCAGGTTTGCATTTCTATAAATTCAAGAGTTTGAATATTAATAATGAATTATATGTGGGCAAATTTGTTGACTAAGGCTATTCAAGAACACTTGTCAACTCGGAAAGATTTTAGGTACGACAGACGTGCTATGGCAAGTTTTTTAGCTTGTTATTTTAGAAGGAATTGTTGGCATCGGATGTATCCTATAAGAAATTAACACTATTGCTGTAATCAATGTAGAATTTATAGGTTTATGGCTAGTTGAACGTTTGCATTCTCGGACAATTAGATCTTGTGATATGTTTTAAGAGATTAAAAGATTAGTTCTATTTATTTTTTCAGTCGAAAAGAATAGGGGGAACATTGTTCAACTTTAATTTCTTTAATTATTGTTACAAGCGGCGTTATTTTAAATTCTTGAAATGGATGTTACACCGTTTAAATGAATATAAACAGTCAAGCTGAAATTATTACTGGTTGCTCTTTACCAAAAAAGTTCATCTAATCGTTGAGTATATTTACGTTTGAGTCAAAGCTTTTGTTGTTTTGTGAAGCGAATAGTAATTTCAGTTATTAAATAGATAACATGCACCTAATCTAAAATTTAGTAATTTGGTCTCAAATTATGTAGTTAAGGGCGTCCAGCTGCAACTAAACCAAAAGTATATAACGGAGCATAGGAAACTAGAGTGCCTGTATAAGCTGCCTGTATTATAGTATTTGTTCCATAGGGTCCAGAACCTATATACATTACAACGTGATCGATATCTGATGGAACGTTGTCGAAAGAAAAGTTATAAAACAGCAAATCGCCCGGTTGGAGGTCGTTAAGTGATACAGGTGTAGATTCAGTGTACTGATAGTATGCTGAATGCAATAGTGAAAATCCGGCCACTTTCCAGGCTTCCATCGTCAACCCCGAGCAGTCGACTCCAGAATAGGAAGCACCTCCCCATACATAGGGAACTCCTAAATAGGTCTCTGCAACTTTAGCTGCCGTGAGACCCTCCGAACTTGTTGCTTCGGGCAGCTCGTTGTATGTCGGTCCAGGAGGATACAATCCATCTGGTAAGGGGGTTACTGAACCCGGAATGGAAACAGAAGTGTTACTTGTGCTGTTTGCTTTAGAGGAGATCGCACCACCTTGATCAGGGGGAGTTGCGGTGTCAGAATTTAGCCTCGAAGAAGAAGATAACGTGTTAGATACATTAGTCAAAACAGAACTGTTAGATGTTACTGAACTTACCGTTATTGCAACCGTGATAGCCTGTTGTGCTTTTTGTCTCGCTTGCTGGGCTTCTTGGGCATTTTTTGCTTGTTGAGCAGCCAACGCAGCTTGCTGGGCTTCTTGGGCTGCTTGCTGGGCTAACGCAGTTGCAAGTTGACCTTTTACTTGACTCAACGTATTTTCAGCGTTTTGGTTGGCTACAGTAATTTTGGATTTTTCTGTTACCAAGTCATTCCCTTGAACCTCCAGTTGTGCTAGGCCAGACTTTCTGACTGAAAGTTGAGTATCTAAGTAGCTCTGTGCTTGTTTTAGTTCATTAACTCCCTTGTTTAAGTTATCAGTAGCTTGGCTTGCGAAAGTTGCTTTATATCCATAATCATTTTGAGTAGACAGCAGAATGTTTGAAATTTGGTCGATCGGTGCAGCTACGATTAGTGCAGTAATTGCAGCTTTCCTAAGGTTGGCTTTTGCTGTTTCTAATCGCAAAGAAGCAGATTTGATTTGAATTTGAGTTTTAGCAACCGCAACTTGATCCAAATTAATTTGAATCTGGGTTTGGTCATACTGTTCTGAAATGGAGTTAATTTGATTATTTAACGAAGTGATTTGATTCAGTAGCTGGCTTGCCTGTTGTTGTAGGGTCCCCACAACAGGTGTAGACGATGCGGGCGTAGTTCCCGCATTAGTAATTGCGTATGCACTGTGATTCGTTTGGGTTAGTATCAGAAAGGAAATAGTTACAATCAAAAATGTCGCTAAAAGTGTAAAACGCCTTGTCATATGCAATAATTTTGATACATTTCTTCGGAAAATCTTTGAGTTATAAGATTCTTTTTTAAAATTATTTCTAAACTTAGCAATGCTATTGTAGCTGCCAGGATCGCAGTAGAAATTTGAGCGAGAATGGTTTTTAAAGAATTTGCTAATTAGCAATCTAAACTGGTGATTTTGACTGTTTTTATATAATTTATAAAGATACTGGTGTTCAGATGACGTGCTACGTTTTGATTCCTTAAACGACTCATTTAAAAACAAGTTACCGCTATCTAAGCAATTTTGGATAGAGGTATTTATTGGGTAGAGGTCAAGCTTACCGTCTTTTAACATGACAAGTACCTCCATTTTTCATCCTTTTATAAAGTAAGCAGCCATATATGGACGTCGACATGGGCATTTGAATGCAACTTTTGTGGAAAAAGTTGTGGTCTTCTAGAAGAGCATTAGCTGTGCTTGACTTTTTTGTACAAATCTTGGTCATCTTAGCGGAGCATAAACCTTAGTGGTTTAAACAAATTCATTTTTTAAATTGTTAGGGTTTCCGCCTTGACTTAAGTTAGTCTGATACTCGTTTTGAACCAAATTTAATTCAATTTAAATTAAACTAAGTGCAAAACACAACAGAAGTCAAATCCTCTTGTTATATATTATCGGAATTTAAACCAAAAAGTCAATATTTTTAGGCTTTGAATTGAAATATTTAGTCCAAATTTTTAGACTGTTGTATAACTGGTTAATAAGGAGAAGCTTATGACACTGTCCGTTAACACGAATTACGGAAAAATAGTTGGACTCAAAGAGACACTAAAGAGAGGCGAAATTTCTAGGTTTCTTGGAATTCCTTACTGCAAAAGTCCAATTGGAGACTTAAGGTTTAGTCCACCAAAAGAACATACAGGCTTCAAAAAAGAATTTGAAGCTTTTAGTTTTTCGCCTATATCCGTCCAACCGCCTCCTGACCCGAATACCTCAATTCCAAATGATCCCTACAATATTTCCGAAGATTGCCTTACTTTAAACATCTACGTACCCGGAGAACCTCCTAATATAGAAGAAAATTCGGAAAAGAGAGCAGTTATGGTTTGGGTGCACGGTGGAGGCTTTCTTACTGGAGCCACATCTTGGCAAATGTACGAAGCTTCCAATTTGGCTCTTTTAGGTGATGTGATAGTTGTAACGATTAACTACCGGTTGGGAATTTTAGGGTTTTTAGGGGTAGAAACTGAAGATTCTGTTGGAAATTTGGGACTTTTAGACCAAATTGCAGCTCTCAAGTGGGTTAAAGAGAATATTGCAAATTTTGGTGGAGATGAGGCAAATATTACAGTTTTTGGCGAATCGGCAGGTTCTATGAGCGTATCAACGCTAGCCGTCATTCCTCAGACGAAAGGGTTATTCAATCGTGCAATCTGTGAATCAGGCGCACCCATGACCCTGAGTCTTGAAGAATCCACTGAGATAAAAGATAAATTATTGAAAATTTTGAGTTTATCTGATGATCGTGACCTTAAAAATTTATCCGTTGAAAAGATATTGTCCGCACAAAATGAAATATCAAGTGAAATTGGGTACAATTTGTCGCTGCCTTTTATGCCCATTGTAGATAAAAAACTTATTACCGATGAGCCAATTGGGCTGTACAAGAACAATTTGGCTAACCCAATCGATTTGATGATGGGAACTAATAGAGATGAGATGCTGTTGTTTGCTCTTGGAATTCCGAACTTGGGAGAGCTGGATTTTGATAAGGTAAAAAAGCTGTTTAATAGTACATCTTTTATGATGGAAGCTTACTTTAAGAAAAATCCGCTGGATGTACTGGACGAATACGAGAGATTGCTTGGAAAAGAGACGGAACCTATAAGGCTTTGGTCTTCGGTGGCATCCGACTGGGTGTTTAGGATGCCTACTTTAGGCGTAATGGATGCATATAGCCAAAACGTGAGCAATAATAATCCGAAAGTATGTTACCTGTATCAATTTGAATGGGTATCGTCCTTTTTAGGTGGAAACTTGGGGGCGTGTCACGCTCTAGAAGTACCGTTCGTATTTAACAGGCTCGATCATCCGTTTATAGGGTTGTTTGCTGGAGCCGATAAACCGGGAGCTCAAGATTTAGCTGATTTTGTCGGTAAGTGCTGGAGTAGTTTTGCTAAGACGGGAATTCCAGACACTGAATGGGAACCGTATGACAAGGACGATAAGCACACTATGATTATCGATTCAAATTCAAAATGCGTTAGAGCTCCGATGGCAGAGTTTGATGAATTGTGGACTTGAATCTAGATTAATTTCCACAAACGGCAGTACGAAACTACAAGTAGAATTTACAAAATTTGTTTAACGAACAATATTTAAAAAATATTGTTTGTTGGATATTCTTTAAGGTTGTACTCACCACGTGTTTAGAGATTGGCTAGGTCTTCCTCCACGGTGCTAGAGGTCGGATGTAACCATTAATTCCGGTAATTACATTTAAATTAGCTTGTACCTGCGGTTTTTTAAATAAAAATGAACTTAAATTTTGTAACAGGTTTCGGTAATTTCGATCTAAAGCTATTTTTAATCCTGGAAATAGTCTTATTTTTTGAAGCTACTTGCATTCATCATCTTAAATACTTTAAGCTTAAGTGTTCTATTTATTGAACTGCCATATTTGGATTATCTACTATATGATTTACTTGGAAGTTTGACGATAAAAATTGTATCGATCTTTTGGTGAAATAAATTTTAAAGTTAGAACGTGAAAAAGTATCTTAAAGTTATTTGCTAAATTATGTGATGGTCATTAATTGTTCGGTATTTATGTAGTGAGCTTCGAATTAAAAATGAAATAAAATTGGGGACGTAGCCCAACCGGTAGAGGCAGGGCGCTTAAACCGCCTCCAGTGAGGGTTCAAATCCCTCCGTCCCCACGATAATTTTAAGTCGATAATTTTAAGTCGATGAATTTAAGTCGATGAACATTTGTGTTATAAAAGTTAGATTGTTATATTTGTGAAATTATTCAAAGAGTTAACTCCCGTCATTCTCTCGGATATGGCGATATCGAAAATTAAAGTAATCAGTTGGTAAATTATTATGATTAGGCGTAAAGCGTTATAACAATGTGTAAAGTAATAGCTGTCAGAGGTGCGACTACCTTGACTAAAGATGAACCCGAAGAGTTGGACCTTAAAGTAAAGGAACTTGTATCTGAAATACTGACAAGAAATTCAATCAAAAAAGAACAAATTATAAGTGCAATTGTGACAGCTACAGTTGATATTAAATGCAAATATCCCGCAACTGCTGCTAGGTTGGGCGGATTAGACGACGTACCGATTATCGGAGCACAGGAAGTAGACGCTAAAAATGGATTGCCTCTGTGTGTTAGGGTCATGCTACACGTTCAATTAGATGAAGAACATGCTGCTTTAGATGCTGTTTATTTACACGAAGCCAAAAAATTGAGACCTGATTTGAATCTAAGCTAGTATTGGTCATAAATTTTGCAAAAGAACAGATTAACATACCAGTTGAATTAAGCTTTTCTGCAAAGTTGAGTATTTAATTGAACTGCAATTTAGATGGGAACACTTACTTCTTCAATACCCAAAGCATGGGTTATAGGACTTGGATTAATAGGGGGTTCAATTGCTCTGGCACTAAAAGAGTCCGGCTATATAGTTTCTGGCACTGATTTAGACAAAGAGCGGGAGCAAGCTGCAATTCAACTTAATCTGATAGATCGAGCCGAACCAGATTTCGAAGCCGATATAATTTTTATCGCTACACTTGCTTCAGGGGTGGTATCGACATTTAATTCAATCAGCGACAAAATTAGAAGTGACGCTTTGGTGACCGATGTTGCTTCCGTTAAAAACAAAATTGCTGAACAAATATTAGACCCCAGGTTTATCGGGGGCCATCCAATGGCAGGTTCTGAAAAAATTGGTCCGGATAATGCGATTAGTTCGATGTTTGTCGGTGCCTATTGGGTACTGACGCCTCAAGAGTTTACTCCCATGGACATTTATTCAGAGTTAACCAAAACAATTAGATCTGTTTTTAAAGCAGAGCCTATAGCGTTGAGTCCGAAAGAACATGACAATTTTGTAGCATTGGTCAGTCACGTACCTTATCTAACGGCCGTTTCTTTAATGAATTTGGCCTCCAAGGGTTCAAAACAAGAACAACCTCTTTTAAAGTTAGCTGCGGGCGGTTTTCGTGATATGACGAGGATCGCCTCTGGGTCCCCTAATATTTGGCCAGATATATGCCTTCAAAATTCAGATGAGATCTCCAATGTTTTAGGCGATTTAATAGCTTATTTAGATCACTTGAAGATCCAAATTGAAAATAAAAATAAGGACTTAATTTTAGAAGAGTTGCGGTCAGCCCAAAGCGGTCGTGAAGGTTTATTAAAGTCAAGGTTGAAACCCAGCGCCTTAGCTGAAATCAGAATTCAAGTTGAGGATCGTCCGGGAGAGCTTTTAAATATTTTGGCGGTTGCAAAGTCTTTAAATGTCAATATTGAAGATCTCCAACTCTCCCACGGATTGACAGAGGACGGATCGATAAAGACTGCTGGAACGCTTCGACTCATTGTGGATCTTAAAGATGGTGAAAAACTAGCAGATTTCCTATCGGAACGGAATTACATTACGGTTTTAGAATCAGAGGCGATTCTTTAAAGCACTGATTATTTGTGGAAATGTTTTTGCTTACCTTCATTAATTAAATGGGCAGTTAAAGATAGGAATCAGTTGAAACAATATTCTCTCAAATCGATAGAAAAAATAACTTTAGTAGTTTATTAAATGAAAGGCAACTGTTATAAATAATGTTTGATAGTTTTGATTTTAAGAAGGTATTTTTTGACAATTGCTGAGATTAGTTCAAATTGTAATTTATACGGTGAAGTAGCGATACCAGGAGACAAATCGATTTCGCATCGGGCACTTCTTATGTGCTTAGTGATGTCTGGTAAGACAACATTAACCAATCTAAATATGGGTCAGGATGTTTTAAATACTCTGAATTTTATTGAATTACTCGGTGTGCAATCAAAAAGATATTCAAAGGGTATCTTGGAGTTGGATTTTGACGGTTGTATAAAAAACGGCAATTACGAGGTATGGTGTGGGAATTCTGGTACTCTAGCTCGTCTAGGCATAGGGCTTGTATCTGGGTTGAAAATTGATTTAGTTCGCTTTGACGGTGACGAATCCTTGAGAAAAAGACCGATGGACCGAATAGTAGATCCTCTTGAGCTTATGGGGGCTTCACTTCAATCGGAAAATAATAATAAAACTTTGCCCGTAAAAGTTACAAGTTCTTCACTAAAGGGGATAAAATATCGGACAAAAACTCCCTCGGCCCAGGTTAAATCGGCAATTCTATTAGCTGGATTAAATGCCGATGGGAATACCACGATATCTGAAAATAAGCTTACCCGCAGACATACCGAAGAACTCTTTTCGCTATGCGGTATTGAATATGATATCCACTATAAACCAAACGACTATTCAACAACCATTAATGGCGGGCAAAAAGCATCTGGGTTCGATATCGAAATACCTTGTGATCCTTCTCAAGCGGCTTTTTTTATTGCGGGAGCTTTAATACTTCCCAATTCAAAGGTAACTTTGAACAATGTGTATTTGGGGCAAGAAAGGGTAGGATTTTTAAATCTATTACAGAGAATGAATGCGACAATTAAAGTTTCCGTGAAATCTAAATATCCGTTTTTGGTCGGAACCATTCAAGCCGAGAGCTCCAATCTAACCGCAATAGATATTTTAGAAGATGAGGTCGCAGATTTGGTAGACGAGATACCAATACTTGCAGTATGTGCTGCGAGCGCCCAAGGGACATCTAGATTTAATGGCCTAAAAGAGCTCAGGGTTAAAGAGAGCGACAGAATAGCTACAGTCACTGAAATGTTGAGAGACTTCGGAGTATCTGTTGAAGTTGAAGCAGATGACATGGTAATAACAGGACATCCAGATCTACTTAAATCAAATGTTACTACAAATAGTTACAAAGATCACCGAATAGCAATGGCAGCTTCGATCATGGCAATGAGAGAACATTCTCAAAGGAATTCAGTGACTAAAATTTTAAATTTTGAATGCGTAGACACCAGTTATTTGAACTATTTGAAAGATTTAAATTCTCTTAAGGTATAAATTGAATGAAATTTAACGTACTTGCAATTGACGGTCCATCGGGATCGGGGAAATCAACCGTAGCAAAGATGGTAGCTTGTAAGTTGAACTTTAACTATTTAGATACAGGAGCCACCTACCGGGCTTTTGGTTACATGGTTTTAGTAAAGTTTTCTGAAACCAAGATTAAAAGTAGTATAAAAAAAATTATGGGCACCGATGATGTTGATCAAATCATTACAACCGAGGTGGCTAACGAACTGTTGAATAAGTTTAACTTGTTATATGAAAACCAAAAAGTTGTAATAAACGGATTAGATATTACAGAACTTATCAGATCAGATGAAGTTTCGGAAATCTCTTCTAAGGTAGCAACGATAAATGAGGTAAGGGAGTTTTTAGTAGGATGGCAACAAAACTGGGTCGTTGAGCACGGCTCTTCGGTTGTAGAAGGTAGAGATATAGGAACAGTTGTATTTCCAAAAGCACCGCTAAAAATTTTTCTGACCGCAGATGATGAAGTAAGATCGTTAAGAAGAAGTCATCAGATATCTCAAAGGTTAGATACGATAAAAGAAAACTTGACGCTGAGAGATATAAGGGATTCTAAGCGGATAAATTCACCGCTAAAAGCTGCCAATGATGCTATAGTAATTGATTCGACGTTTAAAAGTATCGATGAAGTTGTGGAGGAAATTTTAAGCTTATGGAAGAATTTGAATCTATAAAGGTTCACGAGTTTACATACTCGGTATTAAGAAAGATTGCTTCGGGAATCTGTCATGCTGCATTTAGAGTTCATATCGAGGGGAAGGAAAATCTTCCGCATAAAACCCCTTATATTCTGTCTCCAATTCATAGGTCAAACGTTGATTTTTTCCTGATGTCGACAATATGTACAACCCAAATGCGATTTATGGCAAAAGATTCCTTGTTTAAATCTGATAAGATCTCGAAATTTTTTTATTCCATGGGGACTTTTCCAGTTCATCGAGGCAAACCGGACAGAGAGTCCTTTAAGTTTGCGGAGAAGTGTCTGTTGTCAGGTGAAGTTCTCGTACTGTTTCCAGAAGGTACTAGGCAAACTGGAGATGAGGTTGCGGAGCTTTTTGATGGTGCGGCTCTATTGTCACTTAGAACAGACGCTCCTCTAATACCGATCGGAATTGCTGGTTCAGAATTGGTGATGCCTAAAGGTTCAAAAATGATAAAGCCATCTAAGATAGTAATTCAGATTGGAAAACCAGTTGACATGCCCAAGATTGATCCACAAAAAAGAGTACCTAGGTCGGCAGTAACCGAGCTTACAAAAAGTTTGAAAGATGCACTCCAGAAAGAGTACGATACTGCCAGATTTAAGTTAGAAATTTTAAAAAAATAGCGTCTTGATTTTAGTAACCGGCGCAGCTGGATTCATTGGTAGAAATCTTGTCAGAGAACTTGTATATAAGAAACAGTCTGTTTTGGCAGTTGACTTAGAAGAGTTGGAAAATCCAGCGATTGGCGGTGAGTACTTAAAGTTTATTCGTGGGGATCTTAGAAATAACGACACTTTAAATGAAATTTTTAACCACAATATCGACGCAGTTGTACATTTGGCGGCTTTTACAAGGGTATTGGATTCGGTCAATCGGCCTCGGGACTACTTCGTTAATAATGTAGTTGTTACCGAAAATCTTTTGGAATTGGCTGTACAAAACAAGGTAAAGAAATTCCTATTTGCATCCTCAAATGCAGTGGCAGGAGACGTGGGTTTTAGCTTGATTACTGCGAAAAATTCTTTATCGCCACAAAGTCCTTACGGAGCTACGAAGGCCGCTTCAGAAATGATGTTAAGCGCATTTCAATACTCATACGGAATTCAGACCGTTAGATTGCGATTTACCAACATATATGGAACTGATATGGCAACTAAGGACTCTTTTATCGCACGATTGTGCAAAGCCACCATGGGAAATAAAAAAATTGAGATTTACGGTGATGGGAATCAGGTAAGAGACTATATATTTTTAGAAGATGTATTGAATGCCATAGATACTTGTTTAAGTTTGGACGTTCCAGAAATAATTGTTGTGGGATCGGGAAGTTCGATATCTGTAAATGAACTTGTAGATGAATTCCAAAATGTAACTAAAGTTAAGCTAGATATAAGTTATGTTGCTGCCAAAACTGGGGAAATGAAAGCTGTTATTGTAGACAATTCGACTCTTAAAGCAATTGGGGTTGGGGAAGTTACCGAACTTCAAGCTGGTCTAGAAAAAACTTGGAATTGGTTTGCTTCAAACTTTAAGAATTGATGACTTAACTGAAGATTACTTAGGTTTTGGAATGATAAAACTACCTTATTTTAATGTTATGAACGAGAAGCAAAGACAATCGGCGATTTGTCGTACCCTGAGTCATTTATAATAATTTGAGTCATTTATAATAATTTGAGTTTTTCTCTAAAGTACGTATTTAATATTGCTTTGGAGTAGTTAAGCCCATATGATAAATTTTTTCCTTTTTTAGATTTTCCAGACATGCGCTTGTTCATGGTCATAGGTCGTTCAGTTACTCTATACCCGCCCAAAAGTGCGTCGATTATAACTTCAGAGGCCTGAAACTGATTTTGGGTTAAAGTGATCGAATTGGCGAATTCCGCCGTCATTGCTCGTAGAGGATTGGCGGTATCGGTTAAATACTGTCCGCAAAGTACCGAAATAATTCTAGCGAACACTGTTACTCCTAAATTTCTGGTTCTATCGGTGGTATTGTTGGTGCCTTTAATTCGAGATCCCAATACCAGGTCACAACAGCCGTCTACAATAGGTTCCAAAACTCCCGCAATATCATTTGGGTTACACTGACCGTCACCGTCTATGGTAACTATAAATTTTGCCCCGAACTGTTTTGAAATTATATATCCAGTTCGCAATGCTGCTCCCTGACCGCGGTTTACGGGAGCTATGGCAATTAAAGCACCAAGACTTTTGCTTATCTGTGCTGTTCCGTCATCGTCGCCATCTACTACTACAACCGTAGAACAAGTATGACCGATTAACTTTTCTGGAAGAAATTTAATAACGTTTTCGATATTATCTTTTTCTTTATATGCTGGAATTACAAAAGCTATATCGTTGAGCTTATTATCTTCGTTTAGTTCTAAAAAGCTGTCTACTGTCTTTCTGTCGACTTCAATGTCGGATTCTTTTAAAGAACTGTTTAAAATCAAAATGGCACCAGATTTAGAAAACTTAAAGCATGGTTAAAGAATTAGTACTGAGGTTTGGAAAAGACCTGTTTTAGTATATCTTTAAAATGCATTAGGTCAAATGACTCATAGTTTGGGTCAAAACTTTTCTGATCCCACTCGTCTGCAAATGTTTCAGCAAATTCGTACCACGATTCGCTTTTGTATTGTTTGCGCATGTTCGGGTCTAGCCCAAGATAGTTATAGTAGTGTTGACCCTGAAAGTCCTGGTGGGTTAGAATCACGTTATAAACTTCATTTCTTACATAGGGTTTTAAGATACCAGCTGCAATTTCGGGATGATTTATGACGCTGACGGCCTTACCAATGTCGTGACATAAACTAGCAACAACTGTTTCTTTATCTGCGCCGGCCCTTTCAGCTCGTGTGGCTGTTTGCAAACTGTGGGTGAGTTGGTCGACTGAAAATCCGTCTACAATGTCTTTAAGGGATAACAGCATTCTAATAACACTGTCAGCAACCCTTGGCTGATTCTTGATGGTTTCTTTAATAATAATATTCCACTGATCCTGAGTCGATTCGCTCATCTCAGAAAAACTGTCATGATTAACTGGTGTTGTCATATATCCAATCTTATACTTTTAGAAGGTTTAAAGATGAGGAGGCCGACAGATCTCTATCTGAATCGAGCGGACTCGTAAGTTCTGCTCTAAATGCAATTCCAGCGGTCATCGCTTTAGCTGTCGCCTTTATAAGCTCTCTTAGTTCTGGCGGGGGAGGAAAATACTCGTCTTCTACCACCTTTCCCACCTCTTGATAACCAAATTTGGGGTTGAGCTTTTCGATAACTTTAAAGATCAGCTCGTCAGGTGCTGAAGCACCTGCAGTTACGCCTACGGTTCCGTAAAGATCATCGGGTATCTCGTCTGCAGAATTGACCCTAATTACATTTTTTGCCCCACGAGCTGTAGCAACTTTGGTAAGTGCAACTGTATTTGATGAATTCGCAGAACCTACAACTATTACGGTATCTGACAGATGAGATATATCCGCCAGTGCATCCTGCCTATTTGTAGTCGCAAAACATAGATCACCTCTGTTGGGCATCCATAAGTCTGGAAATTTTATGATAGCCTTGTCCAAAATGTCCTTCCATTCGTCTTGGCTAAGTGTGGTTTGAGCTAGCAGTGCGGTCGGCGAGTCGTTAGAAATGGGTATATTGTCTAAATCCTCTGGAGTTTCGACTAAGTACACAGACTCGGGGGCTACTGCCATAGTGCCGACGGCTTCTTCATGTCCGCTATGGCCAACATAAATTATACTGAAACCTTTTTTCGACCGTATTTTAACTTCATGATGTACTTTAGTTACCAAAGGACATACTGCGTTAATGACGATCCTAAAATTTAACCTTGCCTGGTCTTCCACTGTTGGAGCTGTGCCGTGGGCGCTTAACATAAGCGGGGCAAATGCTGGAACATCGTTTACATCATCTACGAATATGACCCCGTTTTTCTTAAATGTTTCAACTACAAACTGATTATGTACTATTTCGTGGTAGCAGTAGACTGGAGGTGGAAAAATTTTAAGCATCCAAGCTAGAGCCTTGATAGCTTTTTCAACTCCAGCACAGAATCCACGAGGTGTAGCAAGAAGAACTTTGTCGACGTTCATATTGAATAAAAAATATTTAAAGTTTGAAAAATTTGCATTTATAAAAAATAATAACTTTAACTTGTAGTTTAATAAAGTTTTGTTACCTACAGTAGTTAAATCTAGCATCACAGGAAATCTAGTATCAAGGAAATCTAGCATAAAGGGAAATCTAGCATCAAGATTAATTAAGATGGACTAGACATTAGTTGCAGTGTTAACTATTTAAGGTAGAAATGGTAGGTTTTTGTTTAAACTACATTTAGTATCACCTTGTCACGAACTTACTTGTATATATTTATAAGATTAAAATTAAGCAATTTATAACTTAGTAATACTGTCCAAAATTCATATTTTTGGTTCAGATTAAAACTATTTTACGACACTGATTATCAATAGTTACATGGTATTATAATGATATGGACTCATCTTTAGTTCCGCCAGAAAATCCCGACGATTGGACGGACGATCAGTGGCAAGAATATCTCAAAGCAGAAGACGAAGAGATCGAACTCGATAACTTAACGCATCCAGTCCATGGTGCGATGAATAAAATTGCAAAGTCTTCGGGTGGTCAAGTTTTAGGTTCTGCAATGATGGGTTTGCACTCAATCTATTATGGTAAGTTAAAAACCGCCGAAATCGTAATGGTCACCGAATCTCCGAGTGAGCCCGAAAATTCAATTGGAAGGTTAATTCTCGACGACAAAGATAATAAGAATCCCATATTTGTTCTTAACTCAAAATTACTAGATGTCGAATACTCGGTTCACAATTGTTTAATATCTGATGCCCAAGAAATAGCGAAACTTCACTATGAGACTTGGCGGACTTCATATTTGAATCTGGTAGATGATAAAATACTGGATTTTCCTACCTTAGAAAGCAAAAAAATACTTTGGGATAAGCTGATTAGAGATCAAAATCTCCCAAACCGAGGACCGCTTGTATTAAAGTCAGGTGCAAAAATTGTGGGTGTAATTAATATAGATAAATCTAAAGACGAAGATTCAGACAGTTCAACTGGAGAGATAACCAATATTTACGTTGATAAAAATTATTCAGGTAAGGGGGGAGGAAAATTATTGTTGTCGAAAGGCTTAGAACAGTGTAGCCTTGCTGGTTGGGATAAAGTTACCCTTTGGGTACTGGAAAACAATACCAAAGCCAGAGGATTTTTTGAGAATTTTGGTTTCAGGTGGGACCTGAGCCAGAGAGTAGACTATATTGCCGATTTGCCGATTTTCGAAGTAAGGTATATTTTTGACTTAAAATATTAAGTTTTTAAATTTTAAGCCTGTAAATGTTAAGTTGTGGAATATTTAGCGTTGCTATCATGCTTGAACTCATTTAAGGATCTACTAATAGTGAACCTCCCCGCCCTTACGGACGGGGCTTCTGTGCCCATCCGCTCGGTTGGAATTACATAACATCGCCGTTCTCATGCCACCGCGACCAACGAGTCTGGTCCTAAGGGACTGGTTAATGATTGGG
>JAJYVQ010000019.1:0-8674 GCA_021791915.1 Actinomycetes bacterium
AAAGTTAGAAAAAATGGGGCTACCACCCGGACTTGGAAGTTCGTTGCGGTCTTCTATTCAGTCCAAAATACCAGCTCAGATCGGTACTCTAGGCAGCGGGAATCACTTCGTTGAGATCTGTTTGGATGAATCCAAAAATGTATGGCTAGTGCTTCATTCTGGGTCTCGAGGAATAGGGAATATTTTGGCAAGCGAACATATCAAGATCGCAAAAAAAGTTATGAAATACAGCGATCAAGTTCTGGAGGACCCGAACTTGGCATATTTATTGGAAAACCAGCCAGAATTTCAGGCCTATATTAATGACATGCTTTGGGCTCAGAGATATGCTTGGCTAAATAGAGAAGTTATGTTGGACAATGCGATCTTTGCAATAAAGCAAGTTCTACCGAACACAATACAAGTTTCTAGGATAAATTGTCATCATAACTATGCTGAAAAAGAGGAGCATTTTGGACAAGAAGTTTGGATCACGAGAAAAGGAGCTATCAAAGCAGACATTCAAGACTTCGGTGTAATTCCTGGATCTATGGGTACTTCTAGCTTTATAGTAAAAGGGAAAGGAGAGCTATCTTCTTATAGGTCGGCTTCTCACGGTGCAGGAAGAAGACTTAGTCGTAAAAAGGCTAAAGAACAACTGACAGTTGAATCGTTAAAAGATATTATGTCGGATAAATATTGGGATAAAGAAATGGCATCCAATTTATTGGATGAGCATCCTGACGCATACAAGGATATTAATGAAGTTATGGCAGATCAAGCAGATTTAGTCGAGATCGTGCATGAACTTCGTCAAATCGTAAACCTTAAAGGAACTTGATATTCAAGATTGCCAATTCAATTAATTAAACCAAGAGGTACTCTTGAGGTCCGGCAAAAGATATTCAGCATACATAATTTTGTTTCAGTCAATAAAATAAGTTGTTTCATGATGCCCATTTCATCATTATATTTATTACTGTCTGATCGGCTTACGAGTTCTCCTTAAACTGTAGGTATGCTTCAAATGCCCGTGGACCGTATACCGTAGCAGTAGCACCGTCCATCATAAGTGCAACTCCCAACGCCTCAGCTACTTCTTGTTCGGTTGCCTTTGATCGGACTGCACCTCGTGCGTGAGATGCTATACATCCATCACATCTTTTAACTACGGCGATTGCCAATGCTATAAGCTCTTTTGTTTTTACTGGGAGTTCACCTTCTTTCATCGAGTGCTTGTGCATTTCAGCAAAAGAGGTCCAGACTTCGGGGATATGACTTCTTAGCTGCTTCACTGGCTCTCTCAGATCTTCTAAAACCTGTTTGTTATCACTCATTTTATTACTCCGTTTTTATAACATGGCTTATTTGGTATCTAACTGCGTTTTGCATGCTTTACACTAGTTTAATATTGCCACTTAACTCAAAACCGCACTTTTAATTTGTAGGTTATTAACAATTGTATCTATTTGGTTTTACTCAGGTTTCATGGCTAATTAAATTAAAGTCTGCAGTAAATTGAATTATCCTGAATTGAATTGGACCAGCTTAAAGCTTATGTGTTCGTAAGATTTAATTCAATGCGAAACTATATCAATCGATACTGTCCGTTTGTCACTATGTCACTATGTAATTCTGTCACTATGTAATTCTGTCACTATGTCACTATGTAATTCTGTTATTCTGTTAAATTGTCTATTTTATTAGGTCGAAGCAATAGATACTCATGGGCTAAAAATGTTCCTAACGATAGAACAAATATAGACCAGCAAACAACTAGAATAAATTCTTCACCGAAGTGATACGAAAGATGGTGGTTTCTATACAACTTAGTAACATAAAGAGGCCATAAGCAAAATGGCACGGTAAAAGTAGAAGCTATGTAAGGTAGTGACATTTTAGCGATCCAAGGTATGATACTTGACTTGCGTTTAATACGTTCTTTGAAGATCATCTGTTTATATGGGAGAAGTGCTGAAATCAAGTTTCCAAAACCGATCCAAGGACCGATTGGAATAACAGCAATGGTTAAGTCAACAGGTAATAGTTTGTTGGTATGGGCTAGAGAGTCACCGACCACCGCAAATACAACTGAAATCGGAAGAATAATGATCACTAGCATAATATTTCGAATAGTTAATATTTGAATTGCGGAGAATCCATTTTTCCTCATCAGTACAAATCTATTTGGATCGGCACCGAGTTGATTGGTTGCAGTAACATCAGCTAATAACCAAGTCGACATAATTAATCCGATCAGACCTGGTCGAATATAGTGGTGATGAAAGAAAAAAGAGTATAAAATTACCAAAACTGCTAAGGAAAAATTGGCAAAAAGTGTGCTTAGCCACCAAAACGGGGGTTTAAATGAATAAATTAACTCAGATTTTATTTGCGACAGGAAGCTATTCATAAAAGTAAAGATGTATTTACAGAGGAACCTTAAAAGTTAATTCTAACAATTTGTAGCAAAAACTTTATTTTTACATCAATATTTTTAATGCAAATATTTGTTTAAAAAAGTCTGCAAAGTAAAACTTTTAAAATCCTTCATCTTACAAGCGTCTAATCTTTATAGTTGTGAAAATGTCGCAGTTATTATTTCGAACTTTGAGGGAGGCACCTCAGGATGCTGAAGTTGAAAGCCATAAACTGTTAGCTAGAGCAAGCTACATTTATCGGCTTTCATCGGGAGTTTATAACTACCTTCCTTTGGGTCAGAGAGTTTTGAATAAAATAAATTCAATTATTAGATCCAAGCTGGATAGCGTGGGCGCACAAGAGATGTTTATGTCGGTTTTGCAACCTGTCGATATTTGGGATGAAAGTGGTCGTAGCGCAGATTTTGGAGCACTTTTACCTGCATTTCAACTTGAAGGACGTTCTGGACATTATGTTTTGGGCCCCACTCACGAAGAAGTCGCAACTCGAATAGTATCCACTTATGCCAAGTCTTATAAAGACTTGCCAGTTACAATTTATCAGATACAAACAAAGTTTAGGGATGAAGCCAGACCTAGGTTTGGGTTATTAAGAACCAAAGAATTAATAATGTGTGATGCATATTCATTTGATGTGTCAAAAGAAAAAATGGTAGATAGTTACGAGAAGCTACGCATCGCCTATGACCAGATCTTCAAAGAGTTGGACTTGGAAGTTACACCAGTCGAGGCAAAAAGTGGTGCAATTGGCGGTGACGTTAACCATGAGTATATGGTACCTTCACCAATCGGTGAAGATACCTTTGTATCTTGTTTTAGTTGCGGTTATTCAGCTAACACTGAAATTGCCAAGAAGAGAAATTTATCCCAAGAAGAGATAGATAGCATCAATAAGTCTATAACCGAAAGATTTAATACCCTCATTCCCGAAGAAGTTCTTACACCTGGAGATGGTTCTATTGAGGAAGTGGCAGGTACCTTAAATCTTAAAGACTCAAAGGAGTCTTTCTTAAAAACCTATGTTTTAAAAGATAAAGAAGATAAAACAAAAACGGTATTCATAGTAGTGAACGGTGACCGACAGATTAAGGTCCCAAATGAGCTAGAAGCATTTGAAAAAGAAGATTTTCTGAATTCGGGTTTAATTAAAGGTTTTGTTTCCCCTTATAATTTGGATCCTAATTTTAATGTCAAGGTTATCTGTGACTATGAGATTCTAAAGGTTCCTGAATCAGGCTATGTCGTAGGGGCTAATAAAGAAAACTATCATGTTACAAATGTCGTACCCTTTAAAGATTTTAAAATCGATGAATTTGCAGATGTAGCTTCCGTACAATCTGGCGACAGTTGCCCAAAATGCAACTCTTCACTTACTTTAATTAGGTCTGTGGAGGCGGCACATACATTCCAGATTGGTCTTAAATATTCTAATGCTATGAAGAATGCAGAATTTCTGGATTCAGATGGTGGTACTAAACCATATTATATGGGTTGCTATGGGATCGGGGTTTCTAGATTACTTGCGGTCATTGCAGAAAAGCATCATGACTCTGACGGGTTAATCTGGCCTAGCGCTGTATCCCCATTTGATGTGGTTATAGTTCCTCTTTTGGCATCGAAAGACGATAGAGTCAAGATGACTGCAAACCGTGTTTACGAGGATCTGTCACAGATCTGTGACGTATTATTTGATGACCGGGAGTTGTCGCCAGGAGTATCGCTAGCTGACGCAGATTTAATAGGGATAACACTGAGAGTGGTAATTAGTCCGAAAACACTGATATCGGAGTGCGCAGAGGTTAAAGACAGAAGAACGGGGAGCATCGAATTGGTAAAGTTGGAAGTATTAGCTCAACACTTGTCTTCCTTACTGGTAGAATAGATAATGTAACACTATAATTTTTGGTGAACTTAATCTTTGGACTTGCAAATAAGCGTGGGTCTTCCCACGCTTTTGGGTTTTTAGGAATTAAGTTTAACCCGATAATTATAGACGAAAAAGTGAATTTGACTATTTTTTAAACGGAAAGGAGTGCTATATGTCAGACAGTTTAGAACATTCAGTGATGAACATTATTGCTCCTGTTCTTGAAAAAAATAAGCTAAGTCTTTACGACCTGATAATCACAAAAGATACGATAAAAATATTCGTCGATAGACAAAACGGAATCAGCTTCGAAGATATTCAAAACTGTATTGACGGGATAAACGAAATTGTTTCAGCAGATGACTTAGATTTGCTTGGTAAATATGAGCTGGAAGTAAGCTCTCCTGGATTAGAAAGAGTGCTTAGAAAACCAGAACATTTTTTAGATGCTGTAGGGCTGACGGTTAGTATTAAGACGAAGCCTGATAGCAATTTACCTAGGAGGCTTCAGGGAGTACTGCTATCTTCCAATTCGACTTACTGCGTATTAGAATCTAACTTTAATCAAAGTGAAATTGCTTACGACAGTATTCAGTTAGCTAAGACAGTATTTGTTTGGGAAGACGAAGTAAGTCGGACAGATTTAAAGCAAGAAGCAAATCTAGAAAACAGGAAAAATTTTTCAGATAAGAAAGTAGGCGAATTAAAGTGAGTCCAACCAATATTGAATTTATGGAAGCTTTGGGAGTAATTGCTAAAGAGAAGAATATTTCCATTGACACGTTGCTTGAGGCCTTGGCTAATGCATTGGTTGCAGCATACAAGAGACTTCCTAATGCCGCTGAAGAAGCGGTCGTAATGATAAACCCGGAAAGTGGTGAAATATCAGTATTTGGTCAGGAACTGGATGAAGATGGTAACGTTATTAAAGAGTGGGACGATACTCCCGAAAACTTTGGAAGGATAGCGGCTCAAACTGCCCGCCAAGTAATCCTTCAAAGGATAAGGGAAGCCGAGAGAGACATTAAGTTTGAAGAGTATTCTGGTAGGGAAGGCAACTTAGTTACTGGAATAATCCAGCAGACCGACAACCGATATACATTATTGGATCTAGGCAAGGTGGAAGCATTGCTTCCTCAGGCAGAACAAGTACCTTACGAGAGATACGAACACAATTCGAGGCTTAAAGCTTATATAGTTGAGATTAGAAAGACAATAAAGGGTCCTCAGATCGTTGTAAGTAGAACCCATCCAGGTCTTATATATCAGCTTTTTATATTAGAAGTTCCTGAAATTGCTTCGGGAGTTGTCGAAATTAAAGCTATCGCAAGAGAGCCAGGCCAGCGGACAAAAATCGCAGTTGCTTCTAATGATCCCAATGTCGATCCAGTCGGAGCTTGTGTGGGGTCTAGGGGGGCACGAGTTTCAATGATCACCAATGAACTTAGGGGCGAACGAGTGGATATAGTACCATTTTCTGATGATCCAGTTGAATTTGTTAAAAATGCCCTTCAACCCGCCAAGGTTAAATCAGTTATGATCGACGATGTCGAAGGAACGGCCATTGTAATAGTAAATGATAATCAGCTATCCCTTGCGATCGGGAAAGAAGGGCAAAATGCGCGGTTGGCTGCAAGACTTACTGGTTGGAGAATAGATATTAGGTCCGATTTACAGATGCAGGAAGAGGCGGGAAATTGGGCCGAAGGTGAATGGGTCGAAGACGAATCGGGGAATATGGTATGGAGACCAGCTGACGGTTCAGGTGATGTAACCGTAGAAGAATGGACCAAAGGCGTCGCAGAACAGTCGTTACAGGATGAAACTAGTAAGGTCACGAATGAGTCTTCGGAAGATAAATCTAATTTAACGGATTCTGTGGACGGTAACACAAAAGACCTTGCCGATAACAACGATTCAGAAGATGAGAACTCAACAGATGAAATAAGCTGAAATAAGTATGGGAAGTAATGTTAAAACCAGTAACTCTTTATTTCGTACTTGTATTGGTTGCAAACAGAAAAAATTAATGGCTGAAATGATAAGGTTTAATTTCAATAATGGGAAGTTGGGCGTAGGAACCGGTTTGAGAGGAGCTTGGCTATGTCGGGAGTCAACAGCCTGTATTCAGTTGGCGGTGAAGGGTAAAGCTTTCGACAGAGCTTTCAGAAGTAAGCTCAGTGTTTCTTTGGCAGCTATAAATGAGTTGATAAATAGCAAATAGGATTTAAAATATAAGTGGATAAGACAATTCCGCAAGTCAGTTTTGTGGTGTCGGATTAAACTAGTTGAACTATATTAAAGATTAAATTAAATAGGAAATATTTTGGCAGCAAAAAAAATTAGAGTTTACGACTTAGCGAAAGAAATCGGCATAGATAATAAGGCAACCTTAGATCTTTGCATTTCACTTGGAATTGACGTAAAAAGTCATTCGTCTTCTATCGAAGATGCACAGGCCGACAGAGTACGAAATAAAGCAAAGTCATCTGGGCTCTATCAGACTGTTTCTGTTCCCGCCGAACTAAAGACAACGAAGCCGAAAGGAACAAAAGTTCTCGATGATAAAAAGTCAGATCCGAAAGTAGCGAAGCGCAGTCCTGGAAAATCAGATACTGGAAAATCAGATACTGGAAAATCAGAAGTAGAAAAAACTTCAGATAAGAGAGATAATAATAATCTCGCCAAAAAACCAGTTAATGCAAACGAGGAAAAAACTGCTGAAAAAAAACGCCCTGCAAAAAGCAATACTGTTGTTAAGACCGAAAAAAAAGGCGATTCACAGTTATCGCCCGAATTTTTGTTACAGTCTTCTGAAAGCGACGGGAAAACAGATACCAAAAATATTCTAGGTGAAAGTGACAATAGCGAAGATTTAAATAGGGCCAAATCAAAAGCCGAAGCGACTGAAATAGGTGACGGCCAGAGATCTGCCAGAGGACCTGCCAATCCGCCAGACGTCACATCAGGTAGGGCTCCGTTGAAACCTCCTCAACCCTTGCTTTCTTCGTCTACAGGCAAACCTATTCCCCCTCCTCCGAGACAGATTTTGTCTTCAACTGGTAAGCCTATACCTCCTCCCCCTCCTCCGAAAGGAGTGTTTAGAAACGCTACGGCTCCAAATTCAAGCGCATCTGGTGGAGCACCTAAAAAGTTTAATTCAAGCTCGGTTGGACAGCGATCTCGCTTTGCTCCGAAGCCGTCTACGAGGGGTGAAGGAGTAAAACCAGATTCTAGGAATAGTGGGGTGTCAAGACCGGCAATTCGACCAGACCAAATAATTCCAGCTGCCAAAACTGGTGCGAGTGGTCGAAGAATTCAGAAAAAGGTAACTCATCGCCGTAGAAGAAATGTGGATGAACTTGAACCTACTAGAATCTCGGTATATAGCCCTTCTACAACTCCTGTGCCCGAAGGCGAAATAATTATAGAACGATCATCGACTGCACAGGAAATTGCTCCGAAATTAAACCGATCCTCGGGCGATATAATAAGATTTTTGCTGTTGCACGGCGAAATGATTACAGCAACTCAGACGCTATCCGATGATATGATAGAACTTTTTGCTGCTGAAATAGGTGCGAGAATTAAGTTGGTGGATGTGGGACAGGAGCAGGAAGCTACCCTCGTCGCCAAATATTTTTCCGATTTGGAAGAAACAGATCACAGTCGTTTAGTGGAAAGGCCACCGGTTATTACGGTTATGGGCCATGTTGATCACGGTAAAACTAAACTTTTAGATAGAATTCGAAATGCAAATGTCGTGGCAGGAGAAGCAGGCGGTATTACCCAACATATTGGTGCTTATCAGGTTGAAATAAATTCCAAATATCTAACTTTTATAGACACACCGGGTCATGAGGCTTTTAGTGCTATGAGAGCTAGAGGGGCAAAAATAACTGACATCGTTGTTCTTGTTGTAGCTGCAGATGATGGTGTAATGCCTCAGACAGTTGAAGCGATTGAACATGCTAAAGCTGCTGAAGTGCCAATTCTTGTCGCAATAAACAAGATTGATCGTCCCGATGCAGATATTCAACGTGTTATGCAACAGATATCAGAACACGGACTTTTGCCTGAAGCATGGGGAGGAGACACTGTAGTCGTAGAGATATCTGCGTTGAACGGACAGGGCATTCCTGAGCTTTTGGAAAATTTGATTTTACTTGCTGAGATAAACGAACTAAAAGCTGATCCAACATCAAGATGTAGATCAATTGTTCTCGAATCTAATCTGGATGTTGGGAGAGGTCCTGTAGCAACCGTAATAGTACAAAGTGGAATATTACGAGTTGGGGATTCGATCATTGCAGGGTCGGCGTGGGGAAAAATAAAAGCTTTAATAAACGACAGAGGGGATACTGTGAAAGAAGCATTGCCTTCCACC
>JAJYVQ010000019.1:8684-25215 GCA_021791915.1 Actinomycetes bacterium
GCAAGAACCATTGGGGAGCTCAGAGAAAAACGTAACCGAATGGCGTCTAATGCCGCAAATGCCAACAGTGTTCCAGGTGCCAAATTAGAAGATATATTCGATCAAATATCTAAGGGAGAAACCGCTACTTTGAATATCGTGCTTAAGGCAGATGTACAGGGATCATTAGAAGCTATAACTCAGAGTTTAAAGAAACTAGAAAGAGAAGATGTCAAGATCTCCATTGTTCAAAGAGGGGTGGGAGGGATTACCGAAAGTGATGTAAATCGCGCTGTCGTGTCTAATGCGACAATTGTTGGGTTTAACGTAAGACCTGATCGGCGCTCACGAGAGTTGGCAGAAGTCAATAATATTCAAATTCGTACTTATGAGATCATCTATAAAGTGATAGAAGATATGGAAAAAGCTTTGCTCGGTCTGCTTAAACCAGAATACGAAGAGATCATAACTGGTGAAGCGGAAGTATTGGAAGTGTTTAGAGTGCCGAAAGTAGGTGCAATTGCTGGCTGTATAGTAAGAAACGGAGCAATTACCAGAGGGTCAAAAGTAAGATTTTTAAGGGAAGGTGTAATCATCTGGAAGGGTACTATAGTTTCGCTAAAGAGGTTTAAAGATGATGCAAGGGAAGTGTCTGCCGGCTTTGAATGCGGGATCGGCTTATCTGACTTCCAGGATTTAAAGTCTGGCGACGTTATTGAAACCTTTGATGAGAAAGAAATCGAGCGAGTTTAAAGTACAATATTGTTTCTTTAATGCATTGCGTGGTTAACCAATCATTTTAAGTAATAAAACATACTTTAACACCATTTTTTTAATTTTTTCGGACTAAATTGACATTTTAACGTTGACTCGACCGATATCTTATATTAAGGTTGATAGAAATCAGTATATATTTAATACCAAATTGAGTTTCAGGACATGAGTTTCAGGACATGAGTTTCAGCCGATTCGCTTAGACTTAATTCAATCAAGAGACACTACGGCCAAAAGTACAAATGATTTCATTCCGTATTGACGATAAGCTAGCTATTTCAAATCTAAGTACCCTCGCTGTGCAGTTTTTCGGACTAGATTCAGCTACCTCTTCTCGTTCAAAAAGGAAAGAATTAGCTTCAAATGCATTTTTCGATTCAATTGTTGGGATCGGTTCCGCTAAAATTAACTCCTGCGATAGTTCAAATATCAATGAGTGCAAAAAGCTCTTACTTCAATGCTTGAAAAGAGACTATTTTGTATTTTTGGTCTTTAAAATTAAGGGCAGGTATAAATATTTAGTTGCGAATGCTCAAAATATTTCGCAAGTATTTACAGGTACAGTTGACCTTGTCGGAAGATCTTTTACTACCCTAAGTCAGGCAAACCATTGGTTGAATTCGGTTACAAGTTATTTCGGTCAAATCGTTAACTCTTCGTTGGACGCATTTGCGATAGTGGATTGTAACGGTTTGATAGATTTTTCGAATAATGTTTTTCATGAAAATTTCTTGAATTCCTTTTTATTGGACAGCACCCCTCACTCAATTTACGACTTTTTATTCGATGCTGATTCGGTAAAAATATTTAAAGAGCACATGAAGATTGTAAAGAAAAATGTGGAACAGAGTACCAAATTTATCGAAGAGGAGTGTTTCGAAAGTAATTTTCAAGTTGAGCTAAAAGATAAAAATGGGGATAAATTGGTAAGTTTAATTCGCATTTCCCCATTGAATCAACTTGACCTTGGTTTGAGTAACAATTATAAGTTCAGTGTATGGATTCAGGATATCACTAAACATATATTAAACCAGAGTCAGCTTGATGCAGTTTATATGCACGATCAGCTTACAGGGCTTCCGTCTAGAAAACTTTTTACTTTTCAGCTCAATTTAGATTTGATAGCTAATCACGGTGGAAGTGATAGAACAGCGGTGTTATTTATTGATGTAGACAGATTTAAAGGAATTAACGATTCGCTTGGACACGACGCTGGTGATAAGGTTATCCAACTGGTCTCCACGAGGATTAAAAACTGTTTAGGCCCTAATCAGTTTCTTGCCAGATTTGGTGGAGATGAGTTTATCCTATCCGTTCACGGAAAAAATGTCCTACAAAAAGCAGTTAAAATTGCCGCAAAAGTCATAGATGCTTTAACTCGACCTATTGAATTTGACGGTACTCACGTGTACATCTCTCTGTCAATTGGAATCGCAACCAATCAGGATGCGGACTATGACGCAAATACTTTGATTTCGAACTCTGATACGGCAATGTTTGAAGCAAAAAGGCGGGGAGGACATAGATTTGAAATATTCAACGAAGATCTTAAAGAAAGAATAGTTCAGTCCACTGCATTTGAGACTCTTTTGCATTCTGCTCTTGAAAAAGAAGAACTTAAGGTATATTTTCAACCGTTGATTCAGCTTCCATCGTTGCAGACTATCGGCGTTGAAGCTTTGATCAGGTGGCAACATCCATCCAAAGGGTTGATAATGCCCGATTCTTTTATAAAGACCGCAGAAGATACAGGATTGATAGTACCAATTGGAGAGTTTGTATTAAAAGAAGCTTGTAATACAATGGACAGATGGGTAACTTCGGAGAGTTTAATTCGTCCTTTTAGTTTTGAGAACCGAACCAATAGTGTAGTCGAAGTAAATTTATCCGCTAAACAAATTGACGAGACTAATCTAATAAAAACAGTGGAATCCGCATTGAGAGAGTCAAATTTGGCACCAGAGCAGTTGGTCTTGGAGATCACGGAAGGCGCTCAGATGGAAGACCCCATAAAGGCCTTGAAAGTATTCCAAGAGTTGAAAAGAATGGGGGTAAAATTGGCGGTTGATGATTTTGGGACGGGATTTTCTTCTTTAACTTACCTTAGAAGTTTTCCATTTGATATCTTAAAAATTGACAAGTCTTTTGTATCAGTACTTTCCGAAAGACCAGAAGAGGCCATCATAGTGAAAACTGTTATTGACCTTTCTCACTCGCTCGGTTTGGAAGTTGTAGCCGAGGGCGTGGAGACTAAAGAAGAGCTGGATATTTTAATTGAATTGGGTTGCGATATGGCTCAAGGATTTCTATTCTCGAAGCCAGTTGAAGCAAGTGAATTGGAAGGCATCGGAGCTTTTTGACAAAGTTTTTATTTTTGGGATGTATTAACTGTTTTCGATTCGAGTAAGTTTGATAAGGTAATCTTACCCTATAAAGTACTTTTATTATAAAGGATTTTCGGTCCGCCTTCTGGTTCAAGGTACCATATTCTGTTTGGAAGATTATACTTATTTTTTAACTCCTTTATGGCATCTTTGTATGCCAAAGCCACAATACATCCGCCAAATCCTCCACCTGTCATTCTGCTGCCGATTACTCCAGGTAATCGATTTATCTCTAAAACCAACTCATCAATTTGTGGAAGTGAAACTCCGTAGTCTTTAGAAAGGGATTCGTGACTTTCTTCCATTATCTCTCCGAGCGACTCGTAGTTTGTGGAGGTTAGCTCCGAAGCAAAGTGTTTTACTCTGCTATTTTCGGTAACTATATGTCTTGCAAGTTTAAATAGATCATAATCTTTTATTGAGGTCAGGTCACCTACCTCTAAATTATTGAACTTCCCAACTATGTTTTCAATATTTTTGACTGAACTAAAACGTTTAGAGTACTCTGAATTAGAAAGCTGACGCTTAACCTCAGAGTGAATGACAATGATCTGAATTTCTTCTGGAAACTTGATATTTTCAACTGTTTCGGTAGCAAAATTTATAAGAGTGGCGAAATTTTCTTTTGCAAATACTATAGCCATCTGATCTAATAGTCCAGTTTGGTTGTTGGTTGCAATATGTTCCACTTGTTGCGCTGCTTTAGCAAGTACCATCTTGTCATTGAAAGTTTTAAATGTCAAAAGCAGAGTTAATGAGAAAGATGCCGAAGAAGAGAGTCCAGCGCCTATAGGTATTGAGGAAGTAAATTTAATTTTACCGTGAAGTTCAGATTTAAGTAACCGTTGGGCCGCTATAGTAAATTTAGCGAGTTGATCTGATGTGTCGGGTGAAACTTTATCACTTGTAACTTCTCTAAAGTTGTCGTAGAGTTTGTCGGCATCAGTAGATATGTATAATGATTTCACGCCTTCTTCTTTTAAATATGTGGCAACTGTAAATAAATTAACCGCAACTGGTAGTGCTAGTCCATCTGCGTAATCGGTATGATCGCCGATCAGGTTAACTCGAGCTGGACATATCACAGTTTTTATGGAAGATGAAGATATCATGAGTTAATAGCTGTTGACTTAATAAAAACGTAGTCTACGTTAAATGTTAGTCGTAGGGTTCGGTGTCACTTTGAGCTCTGTAATGTAGTTTCAAGTTTTGTAGCGCACAGTAGTTTTTAGATCTTATGTAACCACAAAGCTAACTGATAAGTTCAGCTTAATCTTATAAGAGTTAAGTTTTAGAATAAACTTGTCTAAAATCATCGATCAGAGATTTTAGTTTAGTTGCACTGTCATATCCCATTGAGTCTTGCATAAGTATCTTGTTTCCCCTCTCTCTGTCGACACCGAAGATACCGAATCTGGGTTCATAGCTTCCCCATTCATAGTTGTCAGCTACCGTCCAATAAAAATAGGCTTCGATATTTAAGTTATTCTCAACAGCTTTTTTAAGTGCGGTGAAATAACTATTGAGAAATCTTGGCCGATCCCATCCGTCATTTCGCTTAAACGACCTTCCGTTTTTGACTCGATTACAGAGTCCGCTTTCTAAAATCCAGAGAGGTACTTTGTCATCGCTGTTTGCTTTTAAATATTTGTAAAATAGGTCTGGATCTATCGTATCGTCCCAAAGCATGCGTCCAGGAGCCCAGTTTCTTCCCCCAGAAGTTTTGTGCCCGGGCATTCTGAAATGAGATGAAGTAATGGGATTGTAGAAGTCAAGCTGTATGACGTCTATAGTTGACTCAAAAGCTGAACTGTAAACCGCATCGATTAATTTTTTAAAAACCGTAGTTGGGTTGAGCAGTTTTGCCAAAGAAGATCTGAACAGAGAATCTCTTTTAGAAGCGGGTCCAATCTCTAAGTAGTACTCTTTTTTCTGACTCTGAAGATATTCGACAAGATTTTCTTGTTTGATGTATCGGCTTTTGGCAAGCATAATATCGGTAATTGCTTTATCAAGCTCGTAAACTGAAAAACAAAAGTTGTTGAAGCTGACAGTTGAATTCGGTTGAATGTCCTTTATCGCCTCGTAAGCTTTGATGTGTCCCAACAGCTGATTTTGATACGAAGAAGTAACGTGCCTTATTTTTCCGATCTCACCGGGAGGTAGCATTCCAGTGAAGTAAGACATTGACGAATAAATAATTGGTTCGTTTATAGTTACCCAATTGTTGCAATAGCTCTTAAAACGTAAAACTGCAAATTTTGTCCACTCTACAAAATGATCTATAAACCCCTGATCCAGCCACGGATTTGATCCGTAGTAGTGGGGAGTGGTAAAATGTACCAACGTAATTATTGGCGTAAGACCTCTTTTTAATATAGCTTTCAGTATGTTTTCATATCTGTCTACTGCCTGCTGATCTAGTTCCGAAGGTTTTGGCCAGCACCTTGTCCACTCGATAGACAGTCTAAAATAAGTAACACCTGTTGCTTTAGTTAGATCGAGTATTTGTTCGTAGTTGTTCCAAAAATCAATTGCTATTCCAGAGGGGTCGACTTTCCCCAAGGTCTCCCATTCTATCCAGTTATTTGCAGGTTCACCTGGACCGTTATACCCACCTTCGATTTGAAATCCTGCCGTAGCCAATCCAAATTTGAAATCCCTTCCCGAATTGAATCTTTCCTTATTCTCTGCCATAGTTTCCATCTGACAAGTTTAATAGATTATAAAAGACGTTATTTAAAGCGGTTGTGGAAACTACTAGCAGTTTTCAAGCAAAACTGATTAGAAATTTCATATATATTAATGAATTAAAGATAATAATACCAATGTGGTTGAGAGGTTTGCTTAAGTCCAGTGTCTCAAGCGTATTCAGTGTCTCAAGCGTATTCAGTGTCTCAGGCGCATTTAGCTTTTCCAGCGTATCTAGTATCTGTAACTATTTCTACTAACAAGTGCTTAAATTTTATTCAATTTACTCGATAAAGTAAAGGTAAAAAATAGATAATATTTTCAAATTAAGCTGAAATTCTCAAGATTTGATATGCTAATGAACGACAAAATTTGTAAGAGGCGTCTATAACTTAATCAGTTTAATTATATTAACTGGTGGCTATTAGTAGTAAAGGTAAACATTTATGATTGTAGACTATAGAATTCATAAAGGTGAATGCAAAATAAAACGTTGCTAACTCTATTTCTTTTTAGTTTCTAAGAATTGTCAGAATATTTTCTATTAGATGGATGCTATTAGAAATGCGTCAGTAAATTTTGTTCAGTGTCACCTTAAGTTGTTAAGCTTGACTTATTAATTAAAATCGATAATAATTTTTAAATGGTTAGAATTAAAACTCAGCAGGCTGAACTTGAAGTTGAAACATATGGGCGAAGAGACGATTCGCCTATGTTGCTAATTGAAGGACTTGGAGGACAGTTAATTTCTTGGAACGAAAAGTTCGTCAGATCATTAGCAGCCAGAAATTTTTTTGTTATCAGATTTGATAATCGCGACAGCGGACTGTCCACAAAATTCGTAAATAAAGGAAATAACGAAGACAAATATACAATTGAAAATATGGCTGACGATGCCTCACAGTTGTTAGACAGACTTGGGGTAACTCAAAGTCATGTGGTTGGCGTGTCTATGGGTGGTATGATAGCTCAAGCACTGACAATTAGGCATCCCAATCAGGTAATGTCTTTGTGTTCAATTATGTCCACTACGGGAGAAAAAGGGGTAGGGATGCCACACGAACAGGGTTATAACGTACTGTCCTTGAAGCCACCTACAACTCGGGAGGAAATAATAGAATATAAGGTTACTACTTCTAAAATGATCTCTTCTCCTGGTTATGACTTTGACGAAGAGTACCACAGAGATTTGGCTACAAGAGAATACGAAAGGTCCTATGAGCCCGACGGTTTGATTAGGCAACTAATGGCTATATTGGTAAGTGAAGACAGGACAGAATCGCTTAAGCAAGTAAGTGTACCTACGGCCGTTATCCATGGAGATAGCGATCCTTTGGTAGACGTTTCTGGAGGTATTGCAACGAGCAAAGCCGTTAAGAATTCTACCCTTCACATTTTAAAAGGTATGGGTCACGATCTACCCCAACCTCTCTGGGGTGAAATAATCGATATAATAGCTCAAAATGCTTCTAGAGCACAAGACAATTTTAGTTAAGTGAGCTAGAGAAGAAAATTTGATAAAGCAATCGTCGGGAGTAAAATAAATGTTTGAAAAAATGTCTAAGGGCAAGTCGGGACCTCTTGTCGGATACAAAATATTAGAAATAGCAGGGATTGGTCCTGGTCCATTTGCATCTATGATATTGGCTGATTTGGGTGCCACTGTAATTCGTGTGGATAAGGCTTCTTCTGTTTCTCAGCGTTCTTTAGATAACTCAACTTCGGCAAATTTTGCAAAGACCGATATTTTAAATAGAAATAAATATTCTATAGGAGTTGATCTTAAGTCCGAAGAAGGTGTCACAGTTGTAATGGATCTAGTAAAAAATTCAGATGCCTTACTTGAAGGATTTCGGCCCAACGTCACCGAAAAGTTGGGCATAGGTCCAGAAAGCTGCCTTAAGGTAAACCCTAAATTGGTCTACGGTCGTATGACAGGTTGGGGGCAGGTAGGCCCAATGTCACAATGCGCAGGACACGATATTAACTATATCGCCTTGTCAGGAGTACTTTCTGCTATCGGTAGAAAGGGTGAACCTCCAGTGCCTCCTCTTAATTTAGTGGGTGATTTTGGAGGAGGAGGAATGTTTTTGGTCGTAGGAATGTTGGCTGCGCTGCTTGAAGCCCAAAGGACGGGAGTTGGTCAGATTGTAGATGCCGCTATGGTGGACGGTTCGGCAGTACTGTCGGCTATGATCTACGGTTTTTATGCAACAGGACTTTGGACGGAAAACAAAGGTGAAAATCTATTGGATACAGGAGCACATTTTTATGAAGTATATGAAACCAAGGATAATAAGTTTATGTCCGTAGGATGTATTGAGCCGCAATTTTATGCTGAATTTTTAAAACTCGCTCAGATTGAAGATCCAGATTTTAAGAGTCAGTGGGATCGAACAAAGTGGCCCGAGCTTAAAGAAAAGTTAAAAATTGTATTTAAGGAGAAAACCAGACAGGAGTGGACTGAAATTTTCGCTGGAAGTGACGCTTGCACGGTACCAGTTCTGACAATGCAGGAAGCTCATTTGAACGAACATAATAGCATGAGAGCAACTTTTGTTGAAAAAGATGGCGTACTTCAGCCGTCACCAGCTCCTAGGTTTTCTAACAGTGAGCTTAAGATCACTAGCTCTCCGGTAATGCCAGGTGCAAATACTACTGAAATTTTAGGGGAGCTTGGTTATAAGGAAAACAAGATTAAAGATTTAATGGAATCAGGTGCTGTAAAATAGGCTCAATTAACTAATTTCAATTAA
The DNA here is from genome assembly GCA_021791915.1 of Actinomycetes bacterium. Lineage (GTDB taxonomy): Bacteria > Actinomycetota > Acidimicrobiia > Acidimicrobiales > JABEUL01 > JAJZNL01. The sequence continues at coordinate 17,269 of JAJYVQ010000019.1, forward strand.
TTGGGTGACTTATTTAAGAAGATACTTTAAGCGACAATTACGTGGTTCAGGTACGTGATTCAGGTACATGGTTCAGGATTTTGTAACTCAAGTTAGGTAACTTTGATTAGTCATACGAAACTGAAGAGTTTCTATTTTCAAGATTATAATTGTTGATTTGTTGGGGTAAAATTAGTACGGTTTTAAGAAAGTATTTAAAAGCTATTTGTAAAAGTTTTGTTTTTGGTTTATAATTGACTATTCGACAACATCCCTCTTATAAACTTTAATAGTGTTAAAATCTACAAACCGTGCAGTCGCAGTTGAATCTGCAATTTCAGATCGTTCAAGGTCCACTAAAACTTACTGGATTGAAACATTGGGATGCCCGAAAAATCAAGTTGATTCCGATAAGATTGAATCCTACATAACAGATAACGGTCTAATAAAGGCACTCTCTGTCAAATCAGCTGATTTGATTGTCGTAAATACCTGTGCGTTTATAGAAGAAGCTAGAGAAGAGTCCATTGATACAATCTTTAGCCTAGTAGACAATAAAAAACCCGACTCCAAAATGGTTGTAACAGGTTGTCTTGCGGAGCGTTACACAAGAGAGTTGAAAGAAGAACTCAAAGAGGTGGACTTGATAGGAGGGTTTGGAACCGACGTCTTGTCCGTTTTAGACGATAAAGTTCAACCTATGATCTCAAGAGTCAGTGTTCAATCAAAAATTGAAAAGCTACCCAAGCTCGATCTCTTAAATTTAACCAGATCAAAAACTAATCTAAATCAGCCGTGGGCGTACGTCAAAATCGCTGAAGGCTGTGACAGAAAATGTGGGTTTTGTGCTATACCATCGTTTAGGGGAAAACAAGTTTCAAGATCTACAGAATCCATCTTGGAAGAGATTACATCTTTAGATCTTAAAGAAGTAATCTTAGTCGCTCAAGATATTGGAAGCTATGGAAATGACTTGAAACTAAATGGAACTAAGAGAATTAATTTGATTAATTTGGTTGAGAAGGTCTCAAATTTAGTTGAGTGGGTAAGGATATTGTATATCTATCCAACTAATTTAAATAAATCTTTGATAGATTTAATTGCTAGTAGCCCAGTGCCGTATTTTGATCTTTCGCTTCAGCATGCTTCGTCTGTTGTTCTTAAAAATATGCGACGATACGGTTCGATGGAAAAATTTTTGGAAAAAATAGATTACATTAGAAAAGTTAATCCAAATTCAACATTTAGAACATCCTTTTTAATTGGATACCCAGGAGAGACTGAAAAAGATCATGATATTCTTATTGAGTTTATCCAAGAGGCGCAGTTAGATTGGGTCGGATTCTTTAAATTTTCTCGGGAAAAAGGAACCTATGCGGACTCTCTGGAAAATCAGGTTCCCGCTGAAATCTTATTTGAAAGGTTAAATGAAGCTAAATCCCTTCAAGATGACATCACTCTTAAGAAAAGGAATCGATTGATAGGGGAAAAGATAAAGATACTTTGTGACTCAAAGCTAACAGGCAGATCATATCGGGAGGCACCTGATATTGACGGGTTAGTCCGATTTTCAATTGATCCAATTAAATTTAGTACAAAATCGGTTGGCCCTGAAAGCTTAAGGGTCGGAGATTTTGTGGAAGGAACCGTAATCGACACTGAAGGTGTCGATCTGGTTGTTAGGATATAAAAAGACTTTGCCAATACCTATAGTTTAAGCTTTTGCCAATAAGGTTCCATTGGGATAAGGTAACTGATGATTTAGAGAATATGACTGCTTCGAACAATTTATCTGACAATTTATCTAATTCCAGCTATGGTCCGTCAGCATTGCTTACACCGGCTAATTTACTTACTTTAATGAGAATCGTTGCTGCTCCGATTGTCGTCTATCTAATCGTAAAATATAACGTCAGCTGGTACTTAATGGGGATATGGGCGGTAATTTCTTTTTCAGACGGTTTGGACGGGATAGTTGCAAGGAGAATGGGGGCAACTAGATCTGGTGCTTTTTTAGATCCGCTCGCAGATAAGTTTGCAGTTTTGGGAGCACTATTTGCTTATGTCTACGTGGGTAGGATAAATATCATTGTAGCACTGCTGATAACCTTCAGAGAAGTAACAATGAGTGTGTACCGAACATTTATGAGCAAAAAAAATGTATCAATACCCGCAAGATTTACCGCAAAAATAAAGACTTTTGTGCAAGATTCTGCCATTGGTCTTGCGACCATGCCAATTTTATTAAAGCACAATGTTGTAATTACAGTGGCAATTTTTATTGCATTGGCTCTTACTTTATACACTGGTACGGAGTATTTTATTGACGGGATCAAAGCAACTGGAAGACTTACTGGAAAATCTACGGAAAAGTCTAATGGAAAATCTGTAAATAAAGATAGTAGGAACGTAAAATGAAAACTGAAATTTTAACAGTAGGAACAGAAATTCTCTTAGGTCAGATTATCGATTCGAACTCATCTTATATAGCCCAAGAGTTATTGGCAAATGGTATCGATCTTTATGGCGTATCGACCGTAGGGGACAATTTGTATCGTATCGTAGATGCTATACGGTACAGCCTTTCAAAATGTGATGCCTTAATAGTAACTGGCGGGCTTGGACCAACTCAAGATGACATAACACGAAATGCAGTTGCGATGGTTATGGGGGTTGATCTCGTCGAAAATAAATACCTTAAAGATCTAATATCTAAATTTTTTGCTGATCGAAATAGGCCAATGCCCGAAAACAATCTTTTACAGGCTATGGTACCAGAGGGAGCAGAATTTATCGAACAAAAGTTGGGTACAGCCCCTGGTCTTATCTGTCCTGTGGGGAACAAAGTTATCTATTGTTTACCCGGGGTTCCCTATGAGATGAAAGAGATGTTAAACAGGTCCGTAATTCCCGATATATTGGGTAAGGCTCAACTCACTAAACATATGAAATTTGTTACTGTGGCAACGTGGGGACTATCCGAGTCAAGGGTTGCAGAACTCCTGTCTGACGAGTTCAACCGACTTGAATCTATGCAAAAAGAAGGTAGAGAGTATATTCCTTCAATCGCTTTTTTGGCAAATATTTCAACTGGAATAAAAATCAGAGTTTCACTAAGTGGAGAAGACGAAATTAAGGTTAATGAAATATTGCGAGATGAAGTAGATAGAGTTGCTTCTGTATTAGGAGAAAGTGTATTTTCTACCGACTCAGAGACGTTAGAACAAGTTATCCATCGAATCTGTACGGAAAAAAGTATTACTATTGGGTTGGTAGAATCTCTGACAGGTGGAATGATTGCTAGTCGTATCGTAGACGTTCCTGGAGCATCGAAATATTTTAAGGGATCCATAGTGGCTTATGATACCGAGATTAAGAGGTCTATTTTAAAAATTCAAGCCTCTGAAGTTGTATCTGAAGCAGCGGTAATCGAAATGGCAAAAAGCGGACTTGAACTGCTGACTTGTGACATTTGTCTATCGATTAGCGGTGTTGGCGGACCGGAAAAACAGGAAGGAAAAGATCCTGGAACTGTTTATATAGGGTTAGCTGCCGACACGGCAAAATTTTCTAAAGTCAACCTTAATCCGGTCGAATTAAAACTTTATGGTTCACGAGACACGATCCGTCAAATGGCCACAACTAGTGCCTTGGATCTTTTAAGGCGTAGATTGACTCACTTTTAAGACGCCCAAATGACCTTTCAATTTTGATACTTTAGTTCAATTGCGCTAAATTTTAGAAAATACTTGAAGGTTCGTTGTTAAGTATCTAAAATTTAAATTCAGTGGTTCATTTTAATTTTTCGAAAGGTTCATTAGCTGTATTTTGTTTTGATTGATACGCTATGTGAATTCGCTGTAGGAAAGTTAATATCATTAATGACTTTACTGTTAGATTCTGCTGTACAATAATAGAAGATCTAACGAAAATTGAAAGGAACGTTTGAATTGACAGCTTCTAGATCTGGATTTGTTCATTTGCATACTCATACTGAGTATTCAATGTTAGACGGTGCTGCTCGGATTAAAGACATCGTAGAAATAGCCAAAAAGGACAATCAGGTCGGAATAGGAATTACCGATCACGGTAATATGTACGGGGCGCTTGAATTTTATAAGGCGTGTAAATCAAACGGAATTAAACCAATAATTGGGCTTGAAGCTTATATGGCAAAGGACTCTAGGTTTGAAAAACCGCAACGCAAGCCTAAAAGCGAAAATATGGATGATTCGGTTGATGGAAATAAACTTTACTACCACCTTACTCTTTTAGCACATAACAACGAAGGTTACAAGAACCTTATGAAGCTATCCTCTAAGGCCTATTTAGAAGGTTACTATTATAAACCTAGGCTGGATTTTGAGCTACTTTCTAAGTATTCAAACGGAATAACCGCAACGTCTGGATGTCTTGGATCCTTAGTCTTGCAATCGCTTTTAGCCGATGATTATGATTCGGCCAAAAAATATGCAGGTCACTTTCAGGATATTTTTGGTCGGGAGAATTTTTATATCGAAATTCAAGACCACGGGATTGACAAGCAAAAAAAAACGAATCCTAAATTAATTCAACTGGCTAAGGAGATAAATGCTCCTTTGGTTGCAACGAATGACTCTCACTACTGTAAAAAAGAAGATGCAGATGCACATGATGCGCTTCTATGTGTGCAGACCGCTTCTTTAATTGCTGATCAAAACAGACTTAGGTTTGATGGAAGCGAACATTACTTAAAATCGGCTGTTGAAATGCGTGAGCTATTTAAAGAATGCATTGAAGCCTGTGATAATACCCTTGAGATTGCCGAAAAGTCTCAAGTAGAGTTGGAGTTTGGATCGGCTAAACTACCTCATTTTAAGGTTCCCAGTGAATTTATATCTGACACACAAGAGGAGTCTGAAAGAAAATACTTAAGGCACTTAGTTTATGAGGGAGCCAGAGAGAGGTACGGTTCAAACTTTTCAAAAAAGATTGAAGATCGTTTGGATTATGAGCTTTCGGTTATAGAAGATATGGGGTTTAGCTCATACTTTTTAATAGTTTGGGACCTGATTAAGTTTGCGAGAGACAATAAAATTCGAACTGGACCTGGTCGTGGATCGGCGGCAGGTTGTTGTGTTGCTTACTGTTTACGGATAGTGGATATCGATCCAATTAAGCACGGACTTTTTTTTGAGAGGTTTCTAAATCCAGGTCGTAAGCAGATGCCAGATATAGATATGGATATAGATGATCGATACCGATCTGACATGATTAAATACGCATCTTCGGTTTACGGCGAAGATCACGTTGCTCAAATAGTTACCTTTTCAACTATAAAAGCTCGAGCCGCTGTTCGAGATGCCGCCCGGGTCTTGGGACATCCCTATTTTTTGGGAGATAAGATCGCTAAACTTATGCCTCCAGTAGTGATGGGTAGAGATACGCCGCTTTGGGCATGTTTTGAAGAAGTTCCAGAACATTCCGACGGTTATAAATCAGCAAAGGAGCTGAGGAATCTTTATGAGACCGATGAAGATGCCAGAAAAGTAATTGAAGTTGCCAAAGGACTTGAGGGCTTGTGCAGGCAAGATGGCATTCATGCAGCAGCGGTAGTAATTTCTGGTGAAGAGTTGAGCGAATACCTTCCAGTTCAGAGGAAACCGGAAAACTCTCAGGATCCAAATCAGGCGCCGATTGTAACTCAGTATGAGATGCATGGGGTAGAAGAACTTGGACTACTAAAAATGGATTTCTTGGGACTTAAAACTCTCGGAGTTATCGATAAGGCGATAGAAAATATTGAAGCTACCTCGAACGAAAAAATCGATATTATGTCAATAAGTTTAGATGACGCTCAAACATTTGAAATGCTACGAAAGGGGAATACTAGTGGCGTTTTTCAACTGGAATCTGCACCAATGAAAACATTGATAAGGAGACTGGCTCCCACCAGTTTTGATGATGTAGCTGCGTTAGTTGCCCTTTATAGACCGGGACCCATGGCCGCTAATATGCACTACGACTATGCCGATCGTAAAAATGGAATTCAAGAAATTAAGTATTCACACCCAGACTTAGAAGAGTTGTTGAAAGATACTTACGGATTGATGATATATCAGGAGTCAATCATGCAAGTAGCTCAAAAATTTGCTGGATATACATTAACTGAAGCTGATAATTTGAGAAAAGCGTGTGGGAAAAAAGACAGAGATCTGATTCAAAAAGAAAGAGATAAATTTATTAAAGGATGCATAGAAACTGGCTATGGTGAAAAAATCGGTAATGAGCTGTTCGGTATAATTGAACCCTTTGCCGACTATGCCTTCAACAAGAGCCATTCCTACGGTTACGGTTTGATCGCATATCAGACTGCGTGGTTAAAAGCTAACTATCCTGCTGCTTATTTCAGTGCGATTTTAAGTTCAGTTTCAGATGATAAAGACAAAACTGGTTATTACTTGGCCGAGTGCAGGGAAATGGGAATTAAAGTTCATGTCCCAGACGTGAATACCTCTTCAGCTGACTTTACTCCTAAGAACTATCCGGAAAAAGAAATCTTGTTTGGATTAACAGCCATCAGAAATGTTGGAGACCAACTGGTAGAAAGAATAGTTAGTGAACGTACCGCCCATGGAGAGTTTGAGGATTTTATAGATTTTTGTAAAAGGGTTGATCCCACTGTTTTAAACAAAAGGGCTTTAGAATCGCTCATAAAAGCTGGAGCCTTTGATTCAATGGGTTATTCCAGACAGGGTCTCATTTTAAGTTTTGAAAAAATTGTTGAGTTGGTATTAACAAAACGCAAAGACTTAGAAAACGGTATGGTATCTTTGTTTGATACTGCAGGCGACGCATCTGATAGCTTTCTGGATACATCAGTTGAGGTACCTACTATTGAATTTGACAAAAGGACCTTACTCAATTTTGAACGAGAATTTTTGGGGAGATTTGTGAGCGATCACCCTCTTTTGGGATATGAAAATGCGCTCGCAAGATTAGGAGCTACCCCAGTTGAAAAGTATAAATTATTCGGTGACTCGGATAGCCAGTTGGAAATGTCAAATAATGACGGTAGAAATTCGCAGTTTACTGTGGCTGGACTTGTGTCGACCGTTGAGCGCAGAACGACTAAACGGGGAGACCAGATGGCAAATTTGGTTTTGGAAGATTTGTCTGGAGCAATCGATGTAGTGGTTATACCAAAAATATTTTCTAAGTACTCGGACATTTTGACTCAAGATTCAGTTTTGTTGATATCAGGTAGGTTAGACTCACAGGAGCAGGAGATTAAACTAGTTGCAAATACCATTGAATTAATAGATATGTCGAAGCTTCCAGTTGGAAAATTACCTCTAAATCTAAACTTACCTATAAATCATATGACTGACAAAAGATTTAAAAATCTTAAAGTACTTTTAAGTGAGCACCGAGGAGATACTCCTGTAAATTTGATTGTCGAAGACATGATATGGCACCTGCCGAATGATTACTGGGTTTCTGTTGATTCAGAGCTCTACTCCGAGTTGCGTGTCCAGTTTGGACATGCAGTGATAAGTGCCTAGAAATTCTAGAAATTCTAAAATATTATGCGTTATTATATTTAGTTGTTTGTTGATTAAGTTTTAAGTTTCACTTTTATAAACCGGAAGCAGAGTTAATAACTTCAGTCTGTTTGTTTATCCCGAAAATCTTATAATTTAGTTTCGAGTTTAAGTGCAATTTACAATCATTCATGATAAGTAGCAGCTTAATATTAAGCGATTAAAATTATTTGTGATATTAGGCTTTTTAGACATTGGTTACCATAACTGAGAATGCCACAATATAATCTGGATAATCTGGCAAACAATTGGCTCGCCAAATATGAGTTTTAAGTGATGCGATTGGCTACCTAATTTATAGATGATCAATAAATTGGTTGGCGTGGAACTTAAATTCTAAGAGATTGCGTATCAGATCATAATTCCTTCGTATTTTGGTACTCTG
>JAJYVQ010000173.1 GCA_021791915.1 Actinomycetes bacterium
CCACTCGCTGTCGACTTGCAACTGTTAGACTTGAATTATACTTGACAGACTTAACAATTTGACACAGCAATATTAAAATATTTCCGTTGCAAAATATTATGTACTTACTTAAAATGTAAAATTGAGGTTATTTGAGTTAAAAAGCTATCATCAACATATTATCCAAGCGCCCGTAGTTCAATCGGATAGAGCGTCTGACTTCGGATCAGAATGTTGGGGGTTCGAGTCCCTCCGGGCGTGCGATATGAATTTTAAGGATATATTTATATCCAACTGTCGCAAATAAATTTTGCTTTCTAAAGATTGTACATCTGCTTGTCCGTTTTTTTGTTCAATTGAAGTTAAATTGCGATTAATCCGATATCTTACTTTATGACCACATCAAATAAATTAATTGTCAAGCGAATTACACATAAACAATTATGTTAACTTTGAGTTAATGTCACGAATATTCCTAGATCCGTTCGAACTTTCATAATTATGCATTGGTAAATTTGTGAATTTATACCGTGTCAAGTAAATTTTTGAATTAAATTGTAGTTATGCCAAATACCATACTTCGTCCACTTAAGACGGGAGAAAAATTAGATGTATCCTTAAAGCTCTGGAGGGCATCATTCAAAAAGATTATTATGATCACAGCTCCAGTATCCGTTCCATTGAGTATTGTGCTTTCGATCGGGGCGGCCTATTTTCAATATAAGGAATTTACCGCTTTTGCAAATGCTAACTCTTTTTCTTTTTTTAATCCAAGTCAATCTGGTGGCTTCAATTCAGCGCAATCAAATATAAACTATTCGCAAGTAATTCCATTTGAAACCTTTATTTATATAGCTATAACTATTGTTATGACATATACTACTGCGGCGTGCTTTAAAGTCTTGACAGATACCTATATCGACAAAATAACTTCAGCCAAAGATTCGATTAAATTCGTAATCAAAAAGATACCATCATTAATTTGGGTTAGCATTGAGGCCACTTTTTTAGGATATACTACTTTTTTAATAGTCATATTTGCAATAGTAATTCTCGTTGCAGAACTAAACCGTTTGTTCAACAATATACTGCTGAATATAACAGTTGGATTTTATTTGGGTTGCGGTGCTTTAGTTCTATTTCTATATATCCTTATAGCGGTATTATTTACCACACCGATAGTCTTAGTGGAAAACCTAAAAGGAAGAAAAGCTATCAAAAGATCGTTAAAACTAACCTCAAAAGGACTTTTCGGGCTGATCAAAACTCTGATAATCTCTTATATACTGGCCTCGATAATTTCTTTCGCATTCGAAATTGTTGGGGGTATAGTAGTTGCTTCTGGTCATGGATTTGGAAATTTTCTGGGAGAAGATCTCATAATTATCGTGGGAACTCTTTTACTTACGACTACCTTCTTTGCAGCAATAGTTTCTGTGATGTATATAGACCAAAGGGTAAGGCTTGAAGGATTTGACGTCGAACTGCTTGCTAGTGGACTCGGATATAACATATCAGAAGTTGGACCAAGTACTGTTCCAAATATCAACCGTAACTACTACAGCAACCAGCAACCATCAAACAGTTATTACCCCTCGCCGCCTACCCCCTATCCCAGCTATCAGAACCCACAGTATCAGAATCCACAGTATCAGAATCCAGGCACCCCGATGGTTCCCAGCCCGCCGACCTCAGTCCCCCAGCAGCCCCCACCGCATAACTTCCCAAATCAATTCAACAATCAAACAAACTATTCTGAAGATTCAGAAGAAACTCCGCCACAAACACCGCCTGGATCCTAAGTTTTAGACATTATCAATGACGAATGTTATTTGCGATATATTTAACCAAAATGAAGAAAACTGCATTTAAGGTATATTTAACGACCACTCAAGGCAATAACAACTTTTCGTCTCAAGCTAGAAATCGAACAAATCAAATATTAAACAGCAAGGCTTTTAAAACCAAGCATCTCGGAATAATCGGTAAAGTATTGAACTTTATAAGCAGAATATATAACGATACGTTGGGTAAAATATTCTCTTTCATCGGTTCAATTTTTCATAGTGCTGGATCCACAATTGAGAGCAAACTCGGTCCAAATTACTCCATAATACTCTTAGGTTTAATTGCAGTTTTAATTGGTATATCATTATTTATCATCTTGAGACGACGCCAAAATATCGGTTCAAAAAACTCTGATTTGGTTGTCGAACACGACTTTGAACGAATAGATGACATTGCAACCCTCAAAAAGCTAGCCGAAGACGCCGAATTAGATTCCAAATTTAATCTGGCAGCGAGAATTCACTTTAGAATCTGCTTAATGAAATTACAAAATGCTGGAATAATAGGTAGTCACGAGATCAAAACACTAGGAATGCTAAATAATCAGTTGGATAGTTCAGATTTTTTTGCCCTTACTTCAATCATTGAAAAGATAGTGTATTTTACTTACAACTTAGATGAATCTAATTATCGAAGCTTTAAAGAACAACTCTATAAAACAGTTGAATTTATACTTAAAAACTATAAACCTCAAAAAGAAGAGTTTGAATTTTCTGATATCAAAGAACTTGTAAGTAAGCCATGAGTCCAAAATCATCTGTTAAAACAAATTTAGACTTACCTAGTCAAGATTTCGAACCCCAGGATCACAACAGTTCCGACGATATCACATCAATTAGCGAATCGCAAATTGAATCGATTAATTTACAACTTACAGAATCGATAACCTTAGGGGAAGTATTCGCCACTATTAAAAAAATCCCTGGATATGTAAAGTTTATAATTGCTATAGTAGTTTTAATAATAGTAGTTTCTCTCATTTCATCTCTAGTAAACAGTTATGTCGGAAACCCAAACTATAGCAGTACCCCTGGGATTTCAACGTCGTCAGATCCAACAGGTCTTAAAGCATACAGTTTGCTTCTAAATTCATATAAAATAAAAACCGTTTCATTGAGTTACGAACCTCAATACTCTAACCTTAGAAGCAACTCGACATTAATTATCGATTCTGAACTTAATCCAACTAGTAATTCGGAATTTAAATATCTATACAACTACGTATCTAACGGTAGCACTTTAATCATATGCAGTACTGACGGCATAAATCAAATGGTCGACAATATTTTGAGCAGTAACACTACAGGGATCAATAACTCCCCCATAAATGTGGGAACTAACTACGAATCTACTGCTAGACCGACCTTAATCGGTAGAAAAATGCTAAACGGGGTTAAGCTTGTTTCCTTAAATGGGAATGTAATAAGTCTCATCAATTACTTCCCCTTTAAGGCAATCTTGGCGAGCAAATCTAACGTTGAAGCTGCTTACCTGAAGATTAATAACGGTAAGTTAATCATAATGGGTGGATACAGCCCACTATCTAACCAGTACTTAAACAATTTAGACAATGCAGCTTTTGGAGTAGATATCGCCCAATCTAAATCAAATACCGTATATTTTGATGATGCGGATGCGCTAAATCAAACGTCTGCTAATTTTGTAATACCGTCACGGTTTTCAAACTTCTTATATATTTTGTTTGTAATAGGAGTTGTTTGGATTCTATCTAAAATATTTAGGTTGGGACCTCCGGTTAAGGAAACTTTGGAAAGAGTCGATCCAAGATTAACTCATGTAGATGCCCTTACGGGTAGAATCTTAAAGACTAAGAAAAATACCGAGCTAATCGATAAACTACATGCGGAACTGATGAATAAGTTGCAAATATTAAACGCAATCAACGCTACATATAAAGATTTTGATAAACTAGCTCTAAATAAAATAATTTACCTTTCAAAGAATAAACTTTATACTGAACGCTACTTAATCGACTTAGCCGACTCGCTTACATTGATAAACCGTTATTTAAAACAGTTCCGGTCAGATATTTAGAGCGTATTTTAAACAAAATTAATTTATCCAGTTACATATATACAGTTACATATATACAGTTCAGCCACAGAAAGATTCATATGTCAGATATACCATTTCCAAATAATCAATTTCCAAATAATCCTGTACCGAATGCTCCTATCACCAGCACAAACATAGAATATTCTGCCCCTACTGAGACGAGAAATGGATTTGAGACTTCGACAAAACTTCAGGTGTTTAGAAATAAGGTTCAAAATGAAATCTCCAAAGCTGTAGTCGGTCAGAACCACATAGTAGATACTATGATTGCTGCAATCATAATTGGAGGTCATATACTTTTAGAGGGACCTCCTGGAACTGCAAAGACAATGTTGGCCAATGCATTTGCCAAAACTATCGGTGGATCATTTAAACGTATTCAGTTTTCTCCAGATCTGTTACCCAGTGATGTTACTGGAACAATTACATTTCGTGGCAACGAACTAACTTTCAGACCAGGTCCCATTTTTGCTAATATCGTACTAGCCGACGAGATCAACCGAACTCCACCCAAGACTCAATCATCGTTGCTAGAAGTAATGCAGGAAGGTCAGGTATCGATTGACGGTACGACTCACGTATTGGAAAAACCGTTTTTAGTCATAGCAACCCAAAATCCAATCGAATTTGAGGGAACTTATTCACTTCCCGAAGCACAATTAGACAGATTTATTATTAAATCCAATTTAAGTTATCCCCACGTTAATCAAGAATTTCAAATATTAAAGCAACCCCGTGTGGGATTAAATTCTGTTGCCGTAGACAGTATTAAGCCTGTTTGCACCTTTGAAGAGATATTTGAACTTCAAAAGTCATTAGAGTCAGTAACCATAACCGACGAAGTTCTGGGTTATATTGTCGCACTTGTAAACGGAACCAGACATCTTCCGTCGATTTCCCTCGGAGCTTCTACAAGAG
>JAJYVQ010000174.1 GCA_021791915.1 Actinomycetes bacterium
TGCCATGAGGGTATCTGCTGACACTGCACCTTATTTTGAGGAGCGGATCGCATGGTCGGGGTTTAATGAAGCTTCTCCAAGTGCGTATAACGCTCTCGTGGCTTCGGTATTAAGAAGCAATCTTCATGGCAGAGTTTTTACCAACGATCCGGACTGTATCCTGCTTAGAAAAACTGATACCATGTTGACAGAAGATCAGATGGATTTAATATTGGCGATCATTGGAGGCGTTGGTAATTTTGAAATAATTTCGGACAGTGTTGATCTTCTCGACAAAGATGATTTTAAGAGGCTAGAAACCATAAGAAGCTTGACAGGTTCTGATGGAAAATTGGAGCTTAAGAACATATTTAACTTTCCAGTAGTAGTAGATTCACCTTCAACTCGTCTAATAGTCGACCTGTGGAGTAAAACAGACTTTAAGAACCCTCGATGGGACCATTTGCATATCGGTTACGATATCGTATTGCAAGCTAAGTGTGAAAATATGTGGGCAGTATTACTTAAAAATAGAAGCTAAATACTTAACTGTAAAATGAACAGAAAAACAGGAATGAATTGGCAGACTTATATTGAAAATCAGATTAATGAAATTCGAGAAAATAGTCAGTGGCGTCAAACTATTCCTACAGAAAGTAAAGAATATCTGGTCTTTGCTTCAAATGATTATCTGGGGTTAAAATCTAACAAAAGGGTAATAAAGGCAGTAACAAAAGCAACTACCTGTGAAGTAGGGACGGGAGCATCTAGGCTTGTAACGGGAACTAGACAAATACATAAGGATTTGGAATCTCAATTGGCCGATTATAAAAATACTGAATCTGCACTGGTATTTTCCAGTGGCTATAGTGCAAATATAGGCGTCTTGTCAGTGTTGGGCACTACTAACGTTTGTATTATATCCGACGAACTTAACCACGCTTCAATTGTGGACGGTTGTAGACTCTCAAGGTCTGAAGTACTTAAATTTTCCCACCGAAACTTAAAAGACTGCGAGAATAAGATAAATGAAGCTTTAAATAAAAATTTACTTCCCCTAGTGGTTACTGACTCTGTTTTTTCGATGGATGGTGATATCGCTGATATAAACTCGCTTGGCGATTTATGTAAAAAATACAATTCATTTTTAGTAATTGATGACGCTCATAATGTTTTTAACGAACACTATGAGATCGACTCAGACAGAACTTCAATTGTTGGAACCCTTTCAAAAACTTTGGGATCTTTAGGGGGGTACGTTGCTGGAAAACAAGAAATCATTGACTTGTTAGTAAATAAAGCCAGAAGTTTTATATTTACCACTGCCCTATCAGTGGCCGACACCGCTGCAGCATTGGAGTCGCTTCGAATCATTAATTCAGATGAAGGTCAATTTCTGTTGGATAAACTCAAGTCAAATATAATTTATTTTAAGAAATCGATGGAGATAGATTCAAAATGGTTAACGCCGATAGTACCAGTTATAATCGGATCAGAAGACAAAGCACTTGAAGTAGCCAAAATTTTAAAGGAAAATAAAATTATTGTTCCCGCAATCAGACCTCCTACGGTACCTAAGGGGACTTCGCGGTTGAGAATCACTTTGTCAGCTCTACATGAGTTTGAAGAGATCGATTTTCTGGTGTCGGCATTGAAGAATGCTCTGACAGTTTTAAATAAGTGATGAGTAAACCCAAACTTTATATCGGACTTACTGGCACAAATACTGAAGTTGGGAAGACTTATGTAGGAAGCAATATTTTATCAGGCCTCCGAGATAAAAGTATAACGGTTGCTGCAAGAAAAGCGGCCCAAAGTTTCGACCCTAACTTAGATGAGCCACTGGATTCGGTGGTTCTGTCTAAAGCAACTGGTGAAGATCATAGATTAGTATGCCCAAAAGATCTGAGTTTTGCACTACCACTAGCACCTTTTATGGCAAAAAGAGAGCTCATTGGAACGGATTTGAAACTTGATGAACTTTCAAACATAAGTTTTCAGGACGGAATACAAGTTGGTATTATAGAAGGAGCTGGCGGTATCTTATCGCCACTTTGTGCTGATGGGGACTTTATAGACTTAATGTACTTACAAAAAGTTGATGTAGTACTTTGCGTAGCCGAAGCTACGTTAGGAAGTTTAAATTCAATATTGAGTTGTTACTACGGATTTAGAGATCAAATAAATTCAAGGGGGTATACATCCTTGGAGAATATTGATTTTTTGATTTACTTGAACAAGTTTGAATCTGAAAATCGAACAAACGAGTTAAATTATCTTTGGCTTAGACAAAATACGGACTTTAAAGTGTTTACGAAAATTAGCGAGATCGTTCAACACTTGACCCAATTGATAAAGTTTATAAATTAAGTTTTGCAATTACAAATTAGCGATTAGTTACAAATTAGCGACGATGCTTTAGCATTTAAAAATACTATATTGGACATTTTATTTCTATAAAGCCAAAAACTAAATTAACTTTATCCAGAGTTAATTTATCCAGAGTTAATTTATCCACAGTTAATTTAACCACAGTTAATTCAATCTGTATTTGTTTATCCGGTATGAGTTTATCTCGGGTGATATTAATTTTAATAGTTTTATTCTGTTGTCGCAGGTCCAGCATCGTCGAAACCCTGTCTTATCCCTTTGCCAGCATTGTCTATTAATACTTTTGGGTTATATAGCATATCGTAGGCATTTTTGGCATGTCTTCTTACCCTGTTTTCAACGAGTTTAATCAGTTCAGCATCTGTTTTCACTTCGTTTTCGTGGACAAATACTTCAAGTATGTGAGTATTTGTTAACAGTTGTGCCATCATTATTCCTTGCGATGCTTCATGTGCACAAACTTGATCGATTTCAGCTTTGCCTGGCATACCTAGCGCCAATGCGACCTTGGCATTATAGAACTCAATTAGCCGCTTACATTCAACCGCAAGATCCTTAAATCCAGGTACCGTAACTCGTTTTATGGTAAAGTCAAGTTCGAATCTCTCAGATTTTTGAAGTTCGTCAATCGCAAACGCCCCCATATCAACTCGAGCAAACATCGTATCAACTACAGCTATTAAATCCATGAAAATGTTCCTTTAAAGTAATTCTGGTGATTTCGCTTTAGATTATATATTAATTGTTCCGTGAACTTTACATTTAACGGTCATGTTTGTGGGACTGATTTTAACAGTGAGTTTCTTACCACACTTGACACAAAATCGTGGCGGATCTAGTTCCGGTTTACATCCCGGGCATTCTAACTTACCGCAGCCTTCGCAATGACAATTGCCATCGATTTCATTGTTGCTTATATCTTTATTTAAAGAATCTGCGTACAAGTTAAAGTTCTTTCTAAAATAGACCAGTTAGCGACCCAATTGGCATTTCGAGATCTTCTAACATTTTAATATCGTCTGTGGGATCTCTGCCCAATGTTGTCAGATAGTTTCCGACAATTAATGCATTGATCCCCGACTTCATTCCGCTTGCCTGTAGATCTTTTAAGGTAATTTCACGTCCGCCCGCATATCGTAGTATTACCTTCGGTAGCGCTAATCTCGATATCGCTATCCATTTGAGGGCTTCTTTAGATTCCACTAGTGACTTAGACTCAAGTGGTGTCCCCGGTCTTGGGTTTAAGAAGTTTAAAGGCACTTCTGTCGGGTCTAGCTCTTGAAGCTGACCCAACACTTCAATGCGATGTGCTTCGGATTCCCCCATTCCGAAGAGGATTCCGCAACAAA
Source organism: Actinomycetes bacterium (assembly GCA_021791915.1). Lineage (GTDB taxonomy): Bacteria > Actinomycetota > Acidimicrobiia > Acidimicrobiales > JABEUL01 > JAJZNL01. The sequence goes on from JAJYVQ010000174.1 coordinate 3,720, forward strand.
GCTGCATTTTATATTTTTTGACTAGTCTGCAGGTTTCAAATCTCTCATCAAAACTGTGAGAGGTAACTACGTTATTAAAGTACGATTTGGCTGTTTCTAAATTGTGATTGTATCTGTGGGTACCGCATTCGAACAGCCTTCTTGCCTGCTCGTCACTTAATATTCCAGCACTTACTGCTACATCTAATCCTGTTTCTTCTTTTACTTTAGGTACCATGTGCTCAAGATAGTTCATAATTTTCTCGTCAGGTCCTTTTATCGCAAGTACAATGCAAAATTCAGTTGCGCCTAATCTCTTCGTTTCCTCTGCTGCCTTAAGTACTTCTGTTTCGGTAAGAAGGGGAGTAGCTTTAACGGTGGATTCGTGTCTAGCAGATTGTGAGCAAAAATGACAGTCTTCGGGACAACCGCCCGTTTTTGCTGACAGAATTCCTTCTATCTCAACCGTCTGCCCGCAATAGGCAACTCTGACATCGTGTGCGAGTTCAAGTAAGTCGTTGAGTTTAGAATTAGACAGTAAGTTAAGTTGAGAAAGATCTTTGGTCGAAAGATTCATCCTCTGGTTTAAGAGCTTATCTCTGGTTTCTTTCAATATTTGTTCGCTCTGTAAGTTGTTTAGTCTAGTTTTTGAAATGTTTAAGTAATTAAGTTGGTCGTCCATAAGTTTTGCTATTTAAAAGTTATTTCAATATCGGTTAAATAATGATAGCAAATAGTTGTTTGTAGCAATTATAAAATTGAATTTTTATCTGTAAAATTTTTACCCTTTTAGCCCAGTATTACTACAAAAAATATGAAGCTTATAAGTTAAAACGATATATCTGTTAGAAGCTTGAAATTGTGATGATCTAATCTAAGTTGTGATTTGCAAATTTCTCACTGTAAATAATCCTGCTAGCATCTGATCTAGCTTGCAAGAAATTGCCAGTTAATAGCAATCTGAATTTAGTAGATGGCCTCTGATGTCTAACAAATTATTACAGGTAAAGATCCAAGTTAAGTTAATTTGTTCTTATTGCATCAGCTTATAGTTACGACCGCAGTATAGACCTTTGTGTCAGACTGCTTCCAGTTCTTAGAGTATTCGGTT
>JAJYVQ010000175.1 GCA_021791915.1 Actinomycetes bacterium
TAACATATCATTATCTATTGCTGTCTATTGCTGTCTCTATTGCTGTCAATTCAAAAGTGGTGTCATATTATTAACTAATATCTCCGAAGTCTCAAATTAAAACAATTTATTCTGGAAGATTTTAGAGATATCAATCGATCTTATAAACTGACTGAAATGTTAAAACCGTACGCTATTACTTTCAATTTAACTCCAAACTATTCTAGTAATTTCCATTTTCGAGCTTGATCAACTTTGACCATTTACCATTATCAAAACTAAAAACATAACTAAATACATCATCTATAGCTTTACAATTCTGAACAACTGGACATGAAATTGAAGATAATCCCCCATATTTATCAATGTGATTAGGTTCGGACCATACTCCATGTGAGTAGATATAAGCATATCCGCTATTATCTACAGCAATGCAGAAATTATTTTTGGGACAAGATACGGAATTGATACTCAAAGTGTGATTTTGATTCTTAACAATCTGAATACCGCTAGTCCACAAACCGTTTAAATAAGTAAATACAAACCCATTAAAATCACCCGCTACGCAAAATTTATTTGTTGGACAGGAAATAGTATTTAGAGATCCATACTCCAATGAAGTCTTGTCGATGCGCAGCCCGGCTGACCAAATTCCATTTCTAAATGTATATTCATACCCATTGTTTCCAACGGCAATACAAAAATCTTTTGAAGCGCAAGAAATTGAAGTTAAACTGCCATATTGACTTTGATATGCTTGTACCACTGTTTGCTTAACTACCGCAATTGCCTGCGTCCACTTATTACTCTCATAATAAAATGCTTCACCATCACCATTAACCGCCATGCAAAAGCTTGAAGACACACATGACACGGATCCAAGAGCAACCAAAGATGCTAACTTATCAGAGAACGACGACCACTCACCATTCGAGTACTTTGCAAAATACCCATGTTTATTTTGGGGTAAGTACCTCCCTCCAACTGCTAAACAAAATGTCCTATCTGGACAAGATATAGAATAAAAAAATTTTTGATAATTGTTACGAATTTGTATGCTTTTTGACCATTTTCCATTAGAATACGTAAATACCCGACCGCTTGAGTCTAAAGCTTTACAGTAATTTACCGATGGACAAGATATAGACTGCAATAGCGAGCCCGAAATGGCAAAGCTATTATTTGATGGCTTAGTTGTGGTGGAACTTTTTGTATTAGAGCACGAACACAAAAGTGTCAACGCAATTAAAGAAATTGCTATTCGAATTACAAATTTTATAAAATAAAACTTTGTAAAGTTGTAATTATACATACGTGACGTTAACCGAGATTTCTCATAATCAATCATTTACATCATCGTAATAGCCAATTGGAAAATCATTCAATGGATTAACTTTACCTTCTATCTTAAGGAAGGAATATGACCTAGATGCGAATTCTATTAACTGTCGGAATAGAGTTGCAGGTGCAAATATATTTTCTAATTTTTTAAACCTTGCAATCATGCATATATGGTTCTCCCCGCCTGTAATTTTTAGTTCATAAGCCGTACCTTTATAACTTTCACCTTTACTGTAAACCTTAGTTATCTTCATTTTGTAGTTATTGCCCATACCCATCCATTCACCACTTATTTCATAGAACCCCGTTTTTTCAATTTCATCATTAACTAGTCGAAACGCATCTTCCGGCCTAAGATCAGGTCCCATTCCTATTTGGCTAAATGCATCCGTTCGTGACCAATTTCGATCTGCCAAATAGGAGATTATTCTGCGGTAAAAATTTTGCCCTTCTATATAATTCATTTTAAGTCAACAGATTCAATAAGCTTTCCGAACTTATCGTGTTATAGTATACTTTAGGAGGTCACAACCCAATACTTTTAAGTTTATGAACAAATAATTCACTTTCGCAAGTTAACGATCGTGAATAAACAGTCGTATTCGTACCGTAAGTCCCAATTACAATTTGAAATCCACTTCCAGTACCCCTCACACCTTCGTACCCAGCAATTCCAAGAGTAGCAGAATTCATCTGAATTGCATAGACATACTCAGCAGTATTCCAGTCAGGCAGCCCTAAAGCCTCTCTGGCCGATGTCGGACTATCAAATGTTTGTATCCCGTAAAAGGCACCTTTAGCTTAGGACTTATTTGAATAACGTAGCAACAAACTACTTTGAGCAATTGCTATTTCATCAACAGGATAACTCCAATTAAAACTTCTGGCTGCCATTAACGCCTCTTCTGGTGGCCAATTATCTGCCTGTAGCAAGCATCCAACATCTGGAAACGAAATTGACATTGAGTTTGTCGGTATAACACCTAGCCTTTCCCAATACTGTACTTTCCCCTGATGGCTGTTAAAACAATTGCTCTGAAATAACGCACCACTTACTTCACTAGCCCAACTCACGTCAGTGTCACTCACAGGATTATCCGCTGAATAGATATAAGCTTGATCTGTTTGTGAATATAGTGGGTCTCTTTGAATGAATTCACCATTAGTTGAACTGTAGAATTTAGCTCTCATATCATAAAGAATTGAAGTATCTTGATATTGACCTTTGTATCCAAATACTGAACCTTGAGTACCGTTAGTTAAGTTTTTGTAGGCATCGTACCTATAAAAGTTGGTTATGATCCATGCGGAACTACTATTTACATAGTACATAAAAGTTGGATTTGAACTAGGCGGGCTACTTGTAATGTTGTATTTTTCTACGACTGTTCCATTTGGTCCATATATGAAATAGTCGTTTGAATCAGATATTAAAACTGGTAAAGAAGATTTTGAACTGTCCCGAATTCGTTGTTCAATTGGATTAAAACCTATAGTTACTCCTAGCTCATTTCCACTTCCTTTATAGTAGTAGGTATTTTGAGTAAAAAAGTACTGTTCATAAGTTAACTGAGATAACTGAGTTGTTATACAATTAAAAAATACAGAACCTGATGTAGTGTCAGAGAGAGTTCCTAAGGCTGAATACTGATCGTAACTAGTTGAAGAGGGTGAACTTTGTGACAGATCCTCTCTTCCTAAATCAAAGGTTTGGGTTGTCTCCGAAGAGTTGTTTAACATTAAAGGGAAGTGAATTTACTTGTAATTTATAACTTTATGAATTAAAGACCAATTTACTTACTTAACGTATAAACATATCCGCCACTTGATACCGCCATACAAAAAGTGTCCGAAGGACACGAAACTGAGTCGAATCCACCAAATTTTTGAGAATTCTTTATAATTTCCTCTTGTCCCCACTTCCCATTGTTATAGATAAATGCGTGACCACTTAAGGAAATTGCCAAACAAAAATTCATCGTAGGACAGGAAATAGATTCGATAGGATCTGGAAAGGGAGGATCGATATTTGTTGTAATTACTGGATTGCCGAGTTGTGTACCCGAAGACCAACTGTTATTTAAATATCTATATACTGTATCCGGATAACCAGAAGCGAAACAAAAATCTGGAGAATAACATGAAATTGAGTAGATTATAGGCATACCAGCACCTGACTGGAATTGATAGTTATCGACTTGCGTGCCAGACGACCATTTACCATTATTATATGCATACACGAATCCATCTAAAAATCCCGCCAAACAAAAGTAATTTATACTACAAGATACACTTTCAAAATCATCTGACACGGTCGAATCAATCTTTTGACCCTGAGACCAAGTACCATTTAAATAAGTGAAAGCATCACCATTCGTAGCCAGTACCATACAAAATTTATCACTTGTACAGGATACTGATCCAAGTATTATATTCGATTCCCCCAAAGCAATCGGAGATGACCACTTATTATTTTGGAACAAGTAGACATCTTCATGGGCCCCCACTGTCGCACAAAAGTTAACTGTCGGACAAGACACCGAATAGAGTGGACTGAATTCATTTTCATTAATCTGGTGTCTGGGTAACCATTTGGAATTTTTGTATGTGAAAACGTATCCATCTTCACTGACTGCTACGCAATAGTGAGAATTAACACATGAAATAGAATAGGGATAACTATACGGAATATTGTCAACCAGTTGCCCATTTTTCCATTTAAGAGTTATGTTCCCCACATGTAATTTAGGTAATTTCGAATTGTGATCTGTAATTCCTACATAATATTTAGAAACAGGGGGCATCTCATAGAGATATAAATTGCTTTTGCACCAATTTGGCTCAGGATTACAGGATATGTATTTAAAAACATCTAGATTTTGTAACTTTGATATTATCTTATTAAAATTTGAAATTGTACTATTTGGCAATACTGCAAATCTAACTGATTTGGCATTGCAATCAAGGTTCATTTGAGAAATTCTATAATCACTTAAATTCAGTTTGATAGGAGCATATAGTTGTTTTTCAAAGCTACAGGTTGTTTGATTGTAAAAATGTGCCCAAAGGATATAACTTGGTTTAAATTGAGTTTCTATAGAACTACTAGAGTTCTGAAAAACTGTTAAAACTGATACCAATCCCACGACTACTAATACCACGATTAGCAACGATATTGAGACAGTTTTAAGATTAACTTTTGTGTGACTCATCTCACCAACTATTGTCGATTACTCTGGTAGTCGATCCTTGTCTTAAATACATGGCTCTGAAGCTACACCAAAAAGCTTACACCTTCAATGTAAATATAGGAGAATAAAATTAATCATAATAAGTGAAAATTATAGTTACTCTCTAATAATGATGAGAGGATTTCTAAGGACGTTATACAATTGACAAATCTAAAAAATAAACAAAAATAA
>JAJYVQ010000020.1 GCA_021791915.1 Actinomycetes bacterium
GGTATCAAGTAAATTTATTTATTAATAAACAAATATTGGTTAAATACTTGACTATAGTTGTAAAGTTATTTAAATTATTTAAATAGGACCTATAGGAGGTAGAAGTGAACAAAACACAATTAGTAAGTGCAATTGCCGAAGGAGCGGGCTTGACCAAGAAGCAGGCCGAAGGAGCTCTTGAAGTAGTTTTAAACTCGGTAATTCATGAGACAAAGAATGGGGAAAAAACAACCATTCCGGGATTCGGTACTTTTCATCCCACTAAGAGGGCAGCAAGAATGGGAGTAAACCCCAGAACTGGTGAAAAAAGAAAGATTGCCGCATCCAAAGGTGTTAGGTTTGCAGCTGGTGCAACATTTAAGGATGTTTTGAACGGTCGTAAGCCAGCTCCAAAAGTTAAGAAGAAGTAATCTTAGCTAAGATTAGATATTTTCAATTAATTTAAAGCTCTCTGCTGGCTGTTTAATAGAAGAGCCAGCAGAGTTTGCTATTTCTTGAATCCATTTATAGAATTTGTCTATCTGCTGAACATCTTTTTTATCGGTTATATCCATTGTCGATTCATATTGGCTCACATGTTTCAAGAGGGCGTTTACTTTAATTTCAATATAATCGGATATGACTTCTAAATGATCTGTTTCTTCTTGTTCGAATAGTAGCATTTTATTGCTGCGATGATGTTTCAGATTTAATTCTTTGAAAAAATGAGGATCTCTAGCTGCAACTACTGCGTCAAAGACAATCATTCCGCAGTTTCGGTGATCAGGGTGTAGCCGATATTTTTTGAAGGGATCGTGAGTTATTATCACTTCGGGTTTAGTTTGTCTAATGAGTTTAGTAACTTGCCCAACTGTCGATCTTTTGTGTTCTAACTCTCCATCCACATAGTCTAAGAAATAGACCGACGATCCGATTAGTTCAGCAGCCGAGATTTGTTCTTTTTTACGGGTTTTTACTAGCTGTTTTAGGTCCTCATTTTCGTTCCAAGTACCTTTACTTCCATCGGTCATAATAGCAATTTGGATATTGCTACCAAATTTTGACCATTTTGCTAGGGTACCAAAACAGTTGAATTCGACATCATCGGGATGAGCTCCGATCGCCAGTACGGATTTGGGTATGGGATTTAAATTAACAAAAGCCATTATGTTCGTTTTATTAGATCTATCACAATCAACCTATATTAATCCAATCAATAATTAATTACTCAAGTTTCTAATTGACTGGCAGTATCGGTAGTTTCGTAATATTTTATAAGATCGGATTTAGTGTCAACGTCAAAAGACCAGTTGAAATTTTTAACTATCTCAGCTTTAAGATTTAGGTTGTGGGCCTGATCGATATGTTTAATAAAGGAGTTTTTTCCGTATTTAAACTTCCACTTAAGACCAGCAGGAACTGACAATACAGTTGTACCAGATTCACTTTGATCTGGGTAGATAAGAACTTTATTATTGTCTAGTGTCTGAACTAAGTTCAATGGGTTTGACGCAACTTCGGCAAAAGGCAAATCCGCATGGACCACAGTAAGTCTTGAAATGTATTTTAATTCTAAATTTTCATAAATATATTCGGCGGTTTTATTTAATCCAACCCGGTCAAAAACTATAGAATCTACCCCGAGTTGACTGGCGAACTCAGAAACTTTATCGCTGTTAGAAACTACAACACACTTAAAATTTAGACCAGAAATTACTTTTTCTAACATTTTTTTCACTAACTCGACTCGCTTCGTGTCAGAGAGTATTTCTTTAAGTCTTGATTTAGAGTTATTAAAATCTTTAAGTGGTATTACTGTTAAGTTATTATTAGAGCTTATGTCGATTATTTTTTTTTGAACTAACAAAAAGTTATTTTCCGTTGCTTTTAATTTGCTCATCGAATTAAGCTTAGACAAAATAATGGTTGACCAAAATAATGGTTTAACAAAACAGTGGTTTAACAAAACAGTGGTTTATGAGTTTAACGAATTGAGGGGATATGGAAGAGAATAAATTATTGTTTGACAACAACGATTCTGATAGTTCCCGCTCAAAATTTTCTGCTGAACCGATTTTAGAAAACTTGGAAAATTTTATAAACAAAGGTACCGACAGTTTAAGAGAACTTTTAATTAAAAAAGGGATCAGCGAAGATGAAATTAATAGAGCTATTAAAGAAGATTGGCTGGACCTTTTAGTTATCGATAGGCTTATCATGGGAGCGTCCACACCCATGAACGAAGAAGAGCTTTTGGCGATAACTGGTATGGATAAAGACGTTGCAAGAAGATTTTGGCGCGCATTGGGGTTTACGGAAGTTCCAGAAAACGAACAGATATTTAACGAGCAGGATATAGAAGCAGTCGGAATAATGCAGTCTTTAGTGGGAACTGGGTTTGTGGACGAAGACCGTGCGGTTCAGCTTGCGCGAGTCATAGGTTCAGCGGTTGCAAGGGTGGCTGAAGCACAGGTTACCATGGCTCAGTCGATAGAAGTTCCAGAAACCGCGTTGGAGTCTGCGGAGATTTTGGCTTTCGTCTTGGACGAACTAGTTCCTAAGCTTTCCTGGCTTATACAGTATGCATGGCGACGACAGCTTCAGTCTGTTTTACGAAGAATAAGAATGCACAGATATGAAGGTTTTGAATCTAGTCAAACGGAGTTGGCAGTAGGATTTGCCGATATGGTCGGTTTTACATACTTGTCTCAGCAGATTGATGAAAATCAACTGACTGAAGTCGTATCTAGGTTTGAGACTTTAGCTCACGATACTGTAGTTGCGGGTGGAGGCAGAATAGTTAAGATGATTGGTGACGAAGCGATGTTTGTTGCAGATACGGTTCAACAAGCAGCACACATTGCGTTGGACCTTGTAGATATTTACGCCGATGATGAACTTTTAACTGATATTAGAGTAGGTTTAAGTTTTGGTCCAGTGTTGGCATGGGACGGCGATTACTTTGGTACCGTAGTCAATAGAGCTAGCAGAATAGTAAATATTGCAAATCCCGGTTCGGTTCTAACTACCAAAGAGTTTTTCGATACTTTACAGGAAGACGAGAGTGTTGAATTTAGAGTGTTGCGTCCCAGAGTATTAAAAGATATTGGTAGAGTTGATCTTTACTCGTTGCAACGTAAAGGTGTTGACCCTCAAATATCTACTGGCAGACTAAGTGTAAGACTTAAGAAGTTAACCGAAGTGCTTAGGGAGTTAGACGAACTGAGAGATCATGGGCAGAAGCTAGTTTCCAATGCCAGACAGTCTGATAGTAGCAATACCGAAGGGTCTAAGCTCAACAGCACCATCAAAGGGCTCAATTGGATTGTCAAGCAGATCGACAATGAGTCCTGAGCCATTTTCAATAGAAGCTGTCTTAGAATCTTCGGTTGGATTGAAAATTCTAATCTGAATCTGATCATTGTTTTTGATCAGCGAGGATACCTGACATCCCGAGATCTTTAGTTTAGGATAACTTAAGTCTTCTTTTTCCGACTCATTTTGTCCTTTTATAGTTATCAGCGGGATGAGGTATTGATCTCTGGTTGCCAATAAGTCTAAATTATCTTCGACTGAAACCGCATAACTGAATTCTGAAGCTCCCAAAAGTTGTGCATCGGAGGTTTCCAGATTAGGACCCGCCGAAAGTGGTCTGTTTGTCATGGTGATTCTGCTTAAGTACCTGACGGCTCTTAACATTGTTACGCTAACGCTGTGAGCTTTATTGTCCTTAATGTCAGTTAACTCGTATTCACTTACACAGTTAAAAAAAAGTTTTAGGTTTCCAGCTTTTAAGATACTGTTAGCGGGAAATGTGGGTAGCCCCTTTTCTGATGGACCACCTTCTGCGGTGAGCCCGCGTTTAACAAATCCAAATGCGGTATCTGCAGTTGAATAGTCTGTTCCGTTATCTATAGGAAACACGGTTCTGATTCTGTGATCTTTTCCGGTGTTGATAAAATAATGACTGACCCTCAAGAACTTTTCGTCAGCCAATAGTTCAATAAAAGTATCGAGTTTTAGTTCTACTTCGCCTTCTCTTTTTCTGGTGAAATCATTAATGTATTCAGGTATTTTAAAGGTTCTCTGAATTTTTACAATTGAACGAACCGGACCCTTTTCTACTATTTCAACTCCGGTGTTGATTGGTTCGGTAATTAAAGTATCCATATCTGGTGGTGAGTAATTGTAGGTATCGCCTTGATCTCCAGAATCTACTATTTTGTTAAACCCTTTGATAGTGTTAATCGAGAACTCTCCATTATTTTTGTCTATCACAACTTCAATAAAGCCATTTTTTAATAGTGTTGTTTCACCCATATCTTCCGCAGTTGATTTAATAAAATCAGTCTTTATACTAAGTGGCACTAAGCTGTAGCCAGGCTGGCTGTTACAGAGTGCCAAGAGGCGTTGTTTGGGTTTGGAAGCTAGAGATACGTTTACCATGTTATCGGGGTACTCTGCAATAATATTTTTAACTTTTTCAACCGTTAGGTCAACGGAAAAATTTGAGTTTGGGAAAGAATCAATATTGATTGTTATATTTGTATCGTTTTCTTGAACGTTTACATCAACTCCTGTTACGAAGTTTTTGTCGTCAATTTGGTTTGAATTAAGCTGAGTTAAAATTACTGCAACTTCGCTGGACTTTAAAGAAATAAGCGGGTTATTCATCCCGCTTCCAGATCGAAATAAAACTTGAGTCCCCTCTATATCCTCATGGTTGTCAAGATCAAACTCAACGACAGAACTTAAAGGTCTAGAAGATGGATTCAAAGTGTAATTTAATTTTTGCTTTAGGCTTTTTGCTAATTTTGCATACAAATCATTTAATAGTGCGTTACAAATTTGAAGTGCTTCTAGATATCTTGTTTTTACGACCGTAACCACTTCATTAATGCTACAGGCGCAAATCGAATCGTGGGCTGAATTGTGAATAAGGGTTTGCCAGACTAGATCAAGATATGTTTTGGGCCAGCTATCTGAAAAAATGGCATACAGTGGTTCCAAATAGTTTTCGACCGCAAGCTCAACTTTCCGGGCAAGTTGTCGCACATCGATACGATTTGAAGTAACACCCATAAGAAGGTTGGAATAAGCAGAAGACCTGAGCTCACCGCTATGTTTAAATTTCGAATCGGTGAGAGAAAGAGAACTTTCAAGATCGGTAATTTCAAATATTAAATCATTTTGTATCTCGTTGGCTTGTTTAATGACTTCAGGGACAAAAGGTTGGAAAAAAAGATGATCCGAACCATTCATCAACAACAACGGATCATCTCCGACGAACTGTTCTACGGTTTTTTCGTAACTTAATATCCGGTTTATTAAAGCTGTAGCTGAATTTGGTAAGTTTGCTCCATTACCATAACCCGACATCAAAAATTCAGTAGTAATTTCTGTTTTGTCAAGAGCTTCCCATTTGAAGCGATGAAATTTTATAGTTGAAGGTACTCCCCTCCAGACTACTCCCATATTTAAATTGGCAAGCTTCAAAATCTGAGGCATTTGAGCGATATGTCCAAACATATCTGGAAGATACCCAATTTTCAAATGTCCTCCGTATTCTGCTGCTTTGGACATTCCAAGTTGTAGATTTCTGACAATTGTCTCCCCCGAGACCAAGAACTCGTCCATAAGTATATACCAAGGTCCTACTTTGATTCTTCCTTGTTTTGTTAAATTTATGAGTCTTGATTTATTTTCCGGTCTTATTTGTAGGTAATCGTCTATTACTGCCATCTGACCATCCAGCATAAAGCTTGTAAACTCTGGTGTATCTTCCAAATAGTCCAATAAGGAGTCGATAAGTTTGACAAGTTTTGTTCTGTATGTTTGAAACGGAAGATACCATTCTCGATCCCAATGTGTATGGGAAACTATGTTGATTTTACGGACCATATATCCAGATTAATGTTAAATTTAGTATTGAAGCTAAAAACTTAAAGATTTTTAGATTTATGACAGTTTGATTATTAAGGAGGAAGACATTAAGTCAGTAGTATTAGGTTCGGATAGTTGGGATGAGTTTTGTGAAGAAATTTTAAATTTCCAGAACGAGTATTTTAAAGTAGTTGCCTGTATAAAAGATTTGCCTTGGCCGAATATCGGATATGAAGTTGCAAAATTTGTGGTTGAAAACAAAGCCGAGTTCGGGATTGTTTGTTGCTGGACAGGAACTGGTGTGTCTATTGCGGCTAACAAAATTAAAGGTGCCAGAGCGGCACTTTGTTTTGATACTGGTACCGCAGAAGGTGCGAGGCGTTATAACGACGCAAATATTTTAGCTTTGAGTCAAAGATCGATCGGGAAAGGTCTAAAGTTTGAAATTATTGAGACATTTTTAACAACCGATCCGGATTTGGAGGAGCTTAAAAACATAAATTTGCTAAATGGTATTTAACTACTTTAAATTTGAGCTAACCTAAACATATATGGCAATGTTTTTAATGCTTTCAAATTTGGGTCCAGATGGTGCCGCAAGATTAAGAGATCATCCCGAAAGGCTGCTTGAGGTAAACAATGAAGTTGAAGCGATGGGAGTTAAAGTTATATCTCAATGGGCGTTGTTGGGACAGTACGACTTTTGTACGATATTGGAAGCTCCTGATGAAAAGGTAATGGCTAAAGTTGCTGTTATGCTGGGAGCAAGAGGAACACTTAAGACAGTAACGCTTTCTGCGGTTCCTGTAGAAGAGTTTCTTAAGTCGGTAAAAGATAAGACCGACACCTAAAATCCCAACATTCACTTAGATATATCAACAACTACATACCGGCGACTCTTTTTATCTGAAATATTGTTTGAAGTAACAAGTCAAATATGTATGATAATGCCAGACTTAAATTGTCTTCATAGTACAAAACAAATAACTAAATAGCAATTAAACAGCCTGTAGTTAAAAGCAAAGTTACCGAGTGCTCTGTGTTTATAACTAAGTCGATTGGTTAGAATTGATTTGCTCTTATACGCTTTAGGTATAAATGATTAGGTCTTTTACATTTGCTTCACTGTTTTTGCAGAAGTTTTTTCGGGATTAAAGATCAAAACGAAAGTTTAACCTATATAAATAATGCTTGGTACGAAGCTCTAAATAGATTAGATTAAGTTGGTAGCAATACTATTTACTTTGTACCCAGTGTTCGGTATGTTCATATCCACCACATGCTTCTTTTTTTGGATTTTCTTATGTGGTCCTGAGTGAAATAATAGGGAATCTCCACCTCTTCCGAAGACCTTGTTACATAGTAGTGGTCGCCATCTATTTTTGATATTACGTATCCTCCAGACCAGTCTCCGTCAAACTTATTTTTAATTTCTACTTTATCGCCGACTTTCAGATAACTGTCCTGTGGCTCTGCTAAGTTTTCATTTGTCATAATAAGTTCCATTTTGAAATGATCGACACTAAATATCCTAACTTAAATTATGAATATAATCGAATTACAATGGGAGACCGTTACATATGTGGTGTTGACGAGGTCGGTCGTGGTGCATGGGCAGGACCTTTATCTGTTGGGGCCGTATTGATAGATTTGACTGATAGAAGAGTCTTAAGTGAACTCGTTAATTTAGGGATTAATGACTCCAAAAAGCTTTCACCAAAAAAAAGACTTCAGGTATTTAATGATTTTAAAACTAGAATCGTAAGTTATTCAATTGCACATTTATCCAATAAGGACTGCGAAGAGGTGGGAATGTCGATTGCATTAAAACTCGCTGCAAATCAAGCGGTGGAATCTCTCGCAGTTGCCCCCGACCATATTTTTGTTGACGGACCAGTTGCTTTTGTAGGTAAAATTAATCAAACAAATATTGTTCGAGGTGACAGCAAAAGTATTGTTATCGCAGCTGCTTCTATTGCTGCAAAAGTTACTCGGGATAAGCTTATGCAAGAATATTCCCTAAAGTATCCAGAATACGGATTCGATAAAAATAAAGGCTATCCCAGTAAATTCCATATAAAGGCGTTGCAAACTATCGGACCGTGTGATATTCACAGAACAAGATGGAAGTTTATGCAAAAGATTTATCACTATGAGTGCTAAAAGTTATCACTTAAATAGCATTTGTGTAACTCTAAATAAAGATATAAGATTATAAGTACGTAGAATTATTAGTATTAAATGTATAGAGATTCTGATAATTCGATACAAGAACTGAAGATGGTAGTAATTAACGAGCGAATAGTAAATTAATAATGGCAAATGATTTTGATATAGATGCATTGCTTGATCAAGCTTTGGGTAATATTCACGCCACATCTGGCGATGACAGTGAGTCTGTTAACCCTCAGAATCTGAAAGCAAATGACCCTCTTATAAATAATGAAGGGGCATATGTCGGTTCTTTTGAAGTAGATTCCGGATTATCAGGTGCGCCCGATATTTCTGATACAAATAATAAAATTCTGAAAAGCGAGGGGATTTATGTTAGTACCAAAAAGGATGAAAAACCAAACCCGTCGCAAAATGTCTCTCAGCCCAACTCATCAAATTCTGGATTTGGTTCTGGTGTAGTTAATCCAAATGGTTCTGCCAAATTGGATAGAACATCCGCTAAAGATAGGATTCAGCAACTGCGTTCTGAAATTGCCACTGCTTCCAAGTCATTTAATTTGGATGATTTGTCAAATACCACGCTCGGCGGAGATAAAAATCCTGGCGCAGATAAAAATAATGTATTTACATCGCCAAATGCTCAGCAGTCAGGAACACAGCAGTTAGGAACACAGCAGTTAGGAACGCCAGTAGTGCAGCCTGCCCCACAACCTGTTGCTAATACTTACGAAATTGGATTTAATGAAACAAGGAGTTTTGAGGGACCCAATCTCTTGGACGTCTCCCAAGAACAGGGAATTACGGATCATGCCATTGAGGATATAATTAACAATTTCAATCAGTCAAAAACTCCGGTTAATAATACCGTTTCAGGTGACGAACCTGTGATTGAGACCCCTAGTGTTAATGGTTCAGATCACGACTATTTAAATGATAATTATCATGTACCTGAAAAGTCTTTTTCAAAGCAAAATATAGAGGTCAGTACAGGAGACGAGCTCATTTTAGGAGATAGACTTAATTTGACTGATGATGAAAGTGATAAATATCAAGATTCTGTCGATGAATTTATCGATTTGCACAATTTGGTGGTTGAGAACATACACAAAAAGAACGTTGTTATGCCCGATGGATTAGTTAATTCGGTTGATACGACCGTCGCTCACGAAGGTTCTTTAGCTCAAACCGATATGGCTCCTCAGGCATCGTTAGATTCGGAGATCTTAAATAAAGAAACTTTGGCAGATACCGTTGAAAACATATCAGTTGTAGAAGCTGAACCAATTGCAGTGGCAAAAGATTCTGATATTGATATGTTATTAGCAGCAGAGTTCGGTGACGAGTTTGCAGATACTCCTAAGAGAGTTGAAACAACTTCCATCTCTCAAGAAGTTTCTGCTGCCATTGGAGTTGCTCAACAGCCAGCTGGTGAAGCAAAAAGTGATATTCCCGTTGTACCTTCCCAATCTGAACAAGATTTTGTTCCCAATAAAGTGGAAACGGCACCTCAAACAGGTAATCGTAGAACAGATAGGGTCAAAACAAGGCAAACTGATGGTCGGCCTGCGATTCCTAAGTATGTCGCAGACGAAAACGTGTTGGTTACTCCGCCTCCTTTGGTAGGTGCCAATTCTGTAACGAATACTCAAGCTGGAAGCGAATTGGAATCGCTATTGAATGATGTGTTGGATGCGGCAAGCGATACTAAGAATAAAGCGATCCAAAGTTCTGTAATGAATGAGTTTAATATGATGGCAAATGTCAAAAAAAGTTCTGAGAGTGAGATCAATGTTAGTTCAGTTCAGCAAAATTCGAACTCAAGATCAACCAAGAAGACTTACGCATTTCCCAATAGATCTCAGACTTCTATCGAAGACAGGTCAACTGAAATAGCTGACTCTAATGTGCCAGTTGAAGAAGTACTTCCTAGTATTGGAATGCAACCTATCATTATTAAAAAAGGTACGGTTAAAAAGCTTAAGAAAAAATAGGCTTAAATAGTCTTGTTTCGGATAATTCTCTGAGTTAACTTACTGAAATAGATCTTTTGAAAAATTGTCGGAAGTAGCCGATGTAAATTAAAAAAGTAGATTTGGGGGTTTCAATTTTAATTTGAATACTAAAGGTAACTGGTTATTTTTGTTTTGATTGATCTTCATATTGAATACAGAAATATGGATTAGTGAAATTGATCTTAAGATCATAAAGCTACTTTAATTTACTTAGATTTAACTCAAGAAGTTCTATCATGGAAATCTCGAATTTTAAAAGTTTGGTTACGGTATTCTGTAGGTGGAATAATTTTCTGTAAAGACATTAAACTTATAATTGAATTTGCTTGTGAATTGTGATTTGTTAAGGTGTATTACCAAAGACGGTATTGTCATTTAACTTAATC
This sequence comes from Actinomycetes bacterium, assembly GCA_021791915.1. Lineage (GTDB taxonomy): Bacteria > Actinomycetota > Acidimicrobiia > Acidimicrobiales > JABEUL01 > JAJZNL01. The sequence continues at coordinate 10,436 of JAJYVQ010000020.1, forward strand.
TTAAGTATCTGACTAAATTAAGCATTTAAATTCTAACAAAATTAATTTGCAATAGAGTCGAGCTGACTGTAAGTGTCGGTTAACTGCACTTGACCGAACAGTTTGGAAATCATTTATTTTGGATGAACGTAATTTAAATGTTTAAGGCGTTACAAAAGCAAGCAGATTAGATTAACTTTTTTGCTATTTAAATCAAATGCTCCAAACCAACAATCAAGAAAAGAATGAGTTTGATGGAGAACCAACTCAAAAGGTTGGGTGGATAAAGGGACTAATTCCTTATGTGCTTTCGCATAAAAAATCACTATACATTGCCTTTTCAAGCGCAATAGTTGGGACGTTTGTAACGGCGGTGCTTCCTCTAATACAGCGTCAGATCATAAATTCAATTGAAAACAGAGGGTCATTAAATAATATTAACTATTACATTGTAGCGATGTTGATTTTGGGGGTAATTTCCTTTGTAGCCGCTTATGTACGGAGGTATTGGGGCGGCAAGGTGTCCCTAAATGTGCAGAATGACTTGAGGAATGCAATTTTTCAGCATCTTCAGCGGTTAGATTTCGCAAAACATGACGAACTCGATACTGGACAGCTTGTTTCGCGGGCAAATTCAGATATAGGGTTGATCCAAATGCTTTTGGCATTTGGTCCGATGATGTTTTCAAATTTTGCAACTCTTCTGTTTTCCGTTGTAATTATGATTTGGCTATCCCCTTTGCTGTCGATAGTGGCAATTGTTATTCTGCCTTTGATGTTTATAGTCTCCTTAAGATTAAGAGATGCTGTATTTCCAGCTTCATGGGTGGCCCAGCAGCAAGAAGGAGTTATAGCCGAAGTCGTTGACGATACCGTAACGGGAATCAGAGTAGTCAAAGCATTTGGTGCCGAAGCGAATATGTCTAATTCGATAAAAAAGGCTTCTAAGACTTTGTTTAATTTTAGAAACAGAGTTTATATAACCATGGCAAAACTTCAATCGACACTACAGGCACTACCCGCATTGGCTCAAGTTGGTATATTAGCCATGGGTGGTTATATGGCAATACACCATAAGATATCTTTGGGAACTTATCTTGCGTTTTCAACTTATCTAATTTCTTTAGTCGGCCCAGTTAGAATGTTTGCGGGGTTGATGGCGTTTGGGCAGCAGGCCAAAGCGGGTGCAGAACGTGTCTTAGATCTGCTTAATTCAACTCCGGAAGTCGTAGATGCAGAGGATGCGACAGAGCTTAACTTTGTTGTCGGAGAAATTACTTTTGAAAATGTGAATTTTGGTTACACTTCTTCCGAATTAATTTTAGACAACATGTGTTTTAAGATTGAACCTGGTGAGACCGTTGCTTTGGTTGGTGCTTCAGGTTGTGGCAAATCTACAGTTTCGATGCTTATTCCACGTTTTTATGATGTAACTTCTGGCAGAATATTGATCGATTCAAGAGATGTAAGAACACTTAAGTTAACCTCACTTAGAGATAAGATCGGATTTGTTTTCGATGATAGTTTTTTGTTTTCTGAATCAATCTCAGATAATATTGCATTTGGAAATCCAAGCGCTACATTTGATCAAATTAAAGCAGCAGCTGTGGCCGTTGAAGCAGATGATTTTATAAAGAAATTGCCCAATGGATACGATACTATAGTAGGCGAAAAAGGTCTTACGCTTTCTGGAGGACAAAGGCAGAGAATTGCGTTGGCCAGAGCTTTGATATCAGATCCGAAAATTTTAATTTTAGATGACGCTACGAGTGCTATTGATGCCAAAACAGAAGAAGAAATTCACAAAACATTAACTAGCGTAATGGTGGGACGTACTACTTTGCTGATTGCTCACCGAAAGTCGACTATAAATCTGGCAGATAGGATAGTCTTGATCGACCGAGGAAAAGTAGTAGACGGTGGAACTCAAGCAGAACTTTTTGAAAGAAGTCAATTATTTAGATCGTTGCTTACTGGAGAAGACATTGACCATATCTCAAGCGAATCAGATTTGGAAGCAATAAGCACTTTAGACGCTCAAGTGAATTCCGTTCTGGTAACCTCGGTTACAAAAAACTTGTGGCCTTACGAGAGTATAAAATCAGATTTTAATATATCGACGAATAAAATCGGTACTGCAAATTTAGGTGCTGGTATGGGCGGCGGCGGGGGCATGATGGGAAATATAGGAGCCATGCTCGCTCCTACCGAAGAGCTGATGGAAAAGGTGGCAAAACTGCCCCAAATTGAACTTGATCCTAACATAAATGTCGAAAAACTCGAAAAGTACGAGTCAAGTTTTAGGTTTTCTAGGTTTTTAAAGCCCTTTTACGGAGCTTTTTTGGTCGGGGTAATTTTGGTATTAATCGATACTGTTTTGACAGTATCTGGGCCTCTTCTAATAAAGTCAGGAATAGATAGCGGCGTTACGAAAAGTTCGGCTAACTTCTTGTTTATAGCATCTGCGATATATTTATCATTTGTGCTGTTGGACTGGATTGACAACTATTTTGAAACCCGTTACATAGGAAAAGTTGCTGCCAGGATTTCATATGCTTTAAGGATAAAGATATTTTCACAACTATTGAGATTGGGACTTGATTTTTATGAACGTGAGATGGGCGGAAGAGTAATGACAAGAATGACTACCGACGTTCTTACCATTGGACAGTTGGTTCAGTCTGGATTAATAACTGCCTTGGTTAATATCTTTACATTTTTTATCGTTGCTATGGTACTGTTTGTAACCAATATAAAATTAGCTTTCGTTGCGCTTTCAGTAGTACCAGTGCTTCTGATTGCAACTCAGTGGTTTAGGGTAGAGTCAGCTAAAATCTATAAGCTAGCTCGGGACAAAATCGCAGTCGTAAATGCTAACCTACAGGAAGGCATTTCGGGAATCAGAGTTTCTCAAGCATATAACCAGAGTTTCAAACAAAACAAGGATTTCGCAAAACTTTCGGGAAGCTATTTGGATTCTAGGGTTAAAGCTCAGTGGTTGGTATCAATTTATTTCCCGTTTGTATTGTTGCTTTCTGATATATCTGCAGCATTGGTAATGGGTTTTGGCTCTCATCTCGTAGCTGACCGACAACTCCAAATCGGAGCCTTATTGGCCTTTGTATTATTGGTCAATTTATTATTTAGTCCTATTCAGCAGCTTTCACAGACCTTCGACCAGTATCAGCAGGCAACAGCTTCCTTGAATAAAATTAAGGAGTTGATGCTAGAAAAAGTTATAATTAATGGCGATAACTGTTCGGTTGAGTCTTTTGACTTTAAGGGGAATATTTCGATTAAAAATGTAAGTTTTAGTTATCCTGGTTTTGAGTCGAAAGTTTTAGATGATGTAAGTTTTGAGATTAATCAGGGGCAAACAGTAGCCATTGTCGGACATACTGGTGCTGGAAAATCAACTATCGTAAAACTCTTAGCTAGATTTTATGATCCAGATTGCGGTGAGATTCTTATAGACAACTACAATTTAAAAGATGTCGATCCCACCTTTTATAAAAATCATATCGGCTATGTTCCACAGGAAGCGCATTTGTTTACTGGAACCATCAGGGATAATATAGCATTTGCTAAAAAAGATGCAACTGATTTGGAAATTGAAAATGCGGCTAGAGCCGTAGGTGCTCATGCTTTTATTTCAAAACTCCCAAACGGATATTTGGAATTTGTAAAATCGCAAGGTAAATCGCTTTCATCTGGACAGAGGCAGCTGATTTCATTGGCTCGTGTTAAACTTTCGGATCCGAAGCTTCTGTTATTAGATGAAGCAACGGCAAATTTGGATCTTCATTCGGAGCAGATTGTGTCAAAGGCTATGTCTACCGTTGCTAAAAAGTCCACCACTATATTGATCGCACACAGGCTCCAGACTGTTTTAATGGCAGATTTTATTGCGGTTATCGATGGAGGAAAGTTAGTTCAGTTCGGGACTCACGAAGAGCTCTTAAAGGTTGAAGGCGTCTACTCGCAGATGTGGGATGCCTACGTAATGCCAGCTATTTGAGTTAAATATACAATCTTTTTGAAAACTGTATATAGAATTTTAACTGTTGTCGATTTGTTTTAGAAAGTTAATTAAGATGGGTTTTTTAAGTTGTCCGAAGATTCAAATCCTTTAAAAGCGATCCAAGACAGGATCTTTTCGGTTTCTACTTTGACTGATATCGAACCTTCGTTGCTTGAATTGATTGTACAACCTGAAAGGATTTTGGAAGTCTCAGTATGTTTAAAGCGGGATTCTTCTGAACTGGTCATCTATAAAGGTTGGAGAGTTCATCACGATACGTCCCGAGGACCTGGTAAAGGAGGTATTCGGTACCATTTAGCAGCTACCGTGGATTCAATAACTGCTCTTGCAACTGAAATGTCTTTAAAAACTGCGTTAGTAGACATTCCCTTTGGTGGTGCAAAAGGCGGTATAGCGTGTGATCCCAACCAACTGTCTGAGCATGAACTAGAACGTCTTACTCGCAGATATGCGATGGATATTTATCCTATGATCGGAACTTATAGAGATGTGCCCGCACCTGACGTAAATACCAACGAAAAGGTTATGGCATGGTTTGCAGATACGATATGGGCTTTTAACAAGGAGAATACAACTTCGGTAATCACTGGAAAACCGCTAGCTTTGGGAGGTGTACTTGGTCATCAAGGCGCAACCTCTTTAGGTGTAATGATTACTATTAAAAATTTGATGGCTAAGTTCAACCAGACTTTGGCGGGTAAGAAAATTATTATTCAGGGATTTGGAAAAGTTGGTGGACCGCTTTCATTTTTACTTCATTCTGCAGGTGCCAAAATAGTAGCAATCAGCGATGTTTCGGGTGCAATCCATAATAGGTTTGGAATTGACATACCTGCTTTGTCCTTATTTGTTAAAAATGGTGGAGTGCTGAGTGAATTTAGGCAGGCAGATAAAATACCCGAAAAACAGTTCTGGACCCTTGAGACCGATCTCATAGTTCCAGCGGCCTTAGAAAATGCTATTGATGCAGAGATCGCCCAGAATATAAGTTCTAAATTCTTAGTTGAAGCAGCAAACGGACCAGTTACTGAAGCGGCCGATCAAGTTTTAAAGGAGAATAAAGTTTTGGTCGTACCTGACATACTGTCTAATGCAGGCGGTGTAATATCGTCATCATTTGAATGGGCGCAGGACCGCCAGGGATATATGTGGAATGCAAAAAAAGTTACTGACAGACTGGCGGATAAAATGTCACAAAGTTTTGAAGAAATGTGGGCGAGATCACAAACTTCTAAAATCTCATTGAGACAAGCAGCACTTGTAATTGCAGTGGAGCGATTGGCTCAGGCTCATTTGTATCGTGGAATTTTTCCTTGATTTTAAGAAATTTTAAAATAAAAGGGTTAAAATATCACTTTGGGCATATTTATGCCTATCATTCAAAAACTTATCTGTAAAGTTAGATTTTTATTAACAGGATTTTTATAAATGAGATAGCGTTAACTGGGAAATAAATAGCGTGGACGATAATTGGCTAGGAGTCGAACTCTCACCGAGTTTTATTCTGGAAGTGGGACGCAGTGTTCCAAATAAATCACAAAATAATGATGGAACTGCTTATTCAGTTGCAGTTTCTGATCCTGACGGTAGAAAAAGAAGATCGAATACTACAAAGATAAAAATAGCAGATGCGTTGTTAGATTTGGTTAAAGAAGGCGATTATCGTCCTACTGCAAGGCAGATAGCCGTCCGCGCTGGAGTTTCAGAAAGATCGGTATTCCAACATTTCAACGACTTAAATGAATTACATGATGCCGTAGGTCGTCGACAGTTTGATCGTCTTGTTAGGTTCAGAAAGCCTATACCACATTCACTTGACTTTAAGTCGAGGTTAAAAAGGTATATTAGCCAAAGAGCAAATATCTTAGAGGATGTTACCCCGATTAGAAGGGCAATGGTTGTGGTCGAGTTATCTTCAATATCACTTTTGCAGTCCAGACAAGAATTTCATCAGCTTACGTTAAATCAAATTTTAGAAGCATTCAGTCCAGAATTAGAAAGTCTTTCTGCAGAAAAAAAGAAGTTAGCAACTGATGCTATCGAAGCCGTTTCTTCGTGGCATACTTGGGAATCAATGAGATTTCAGGGCAACTCTATTGCTCGGTCTAAAAAATTACTGGAACTTATTATAAATTCCATTTTTGCTCAGGTTCTTTAATAGTAATTCTATAATTTAACTTACGTTACCTTAGTAAAAATAATGTTTGCAATATAGTTTGAACCATGCTGCTTTGAAAAAATATGTTTAATCTACTTTAATGGTTTAGATCATAAAGTTTAGATTTGCCAATATTTGCACTCCCAAAGAAGTATCTCCGCTTATTTCAACAAATTCTCTTACTGATTCCGCATTTATGCGTCCTAAACAAAGCTCGATGAAAGTTTGGTGGTTTAAGGAAATTTTACACGTTGGACTGCCTAAAGGTTTATCTACAAATTCGCCACGCCCATTAATTTTTTGTAAACGAAAAGAAATACAGCGGTTTTTCATATTTTCTGTATGATTGAGAGGTATATCTGTGAAATTTAGATCCACTTGAGTATTGATGCTAAGATCGAGCGTGTTGTTTTCAGCCACACCTTTAGTTTTAGCAAAGGTTTTTGGAACTGTCAAAATACAGTAGTTCAAAATAATTGCCGAACTGACTGAAGTAGTGTCAAAATCGAAATTTAAAGCAGTTTTTATGTCCTGTAAATGAGCAAAACAGTCGAGAAGTCTTATCAGACACTGATCATATAGAGTTTTTTCTCCTACCGGAGTCCAAGCTTTTGACATTAGATCAGATTTGGTTAAAGATTTAAGGTACCTTATTCTTCTATTCACAACATCTTGTAGCTCTTCAACGAGTTTGCTTGTTTCATAAGACCTTCTAAGATCAATTTCATTTTCGTTAAATCGTCCGAAATCATTTTTAACATGCGTAAGATCAGTTGCCCTATGGTCTGTTGGCTTGTCACCTAAAAGAAAGGCTTCAATCGATATAATGTGAGAAATATTGTCCTTAACGTCCCATCCTGGACAGTTTGTGGGAGAACTCAGTTGATTTTTTGTAAGTGACTTTGATAGGCTTGTGATTTCATTTAAAGTATCTATAAGGCAGTTTTGAATATTTGGTTGTGCCATATTGCAATTTTAGTAAATCTGGTTATATAAAAACCCAAAGGTCACATAATAGGAAATCATTGCATGGATGAAGTTTTGGTCTGTAAAAATTTAATGAAACGATTTGGGAATAGACAGGCAGTCGATGACATTTCTTTTGCTGTTAACAAAGGTCAGTGTTACGGTCTTCTAGGACCGAACGGTGCGGGTAAGACTACGACAATTTCAATTGCTTGTGGACTTTTAGAGCGAGATAGTGGTGAAGTTTATGTAAATGGGAAAGTTTTAGTTCACACTTCAACTGAAGAAAAGAAAGCAATAGGATATGTTCCGCAAGATTTAGCTTTGTATCCTGAACTTAGCGTGTCTGATAACATAAGGTTTTTTGGCAGACTCTACGGCATAGAATCAAAGGAACTTTCAAAGCGCATTGATGGAGTTTTGGAGCTAGTTGGTTTAAGTGACAGAAAGAATGATCGTATAAATACTTTTTCGGGGGGAATGAAGCGAAGGGCAAATATTGCAGTCGGTTTAGTTCATTCGCCTTTGCTTTTAGTTTTGGATGAGCCGACAGTTGGAGTAGATCCGCAAAGCAGAAATGCAATATTGGAGGCTGTTCAAAATTTGGTTACAGAAGGACTCGCAGTGCTATATACCACTCACTATATGGAAGAAGCCGAAAGGCTTTGCCATAGTATTGGGATAATGGATTCAGGAAAACTGATAGCTGAAGGCACAAAGCACTCCTTGGTTGGTACAGTAGATTCTTCGAGGCGAATAAAAATTAAGTTTGACAAGTATGAACCAAATTTTGAAACTATTTTTTCAAAATTAAGCTACGTCAATAAAATCGAACATAAGGCAAACGAAATTGAAGTTATTTTAAACAATGACAGTGTTCAAATAGCGGATATCTTTAAGGAAGTGCCAGATATCGCACCATCAATTATAGCTGCAGAAATAGTCGAGCCCAATTTGGAATCCGTATTTTTGTCGTTAACTGGTAAGGAGTTAAGAGACTGAAATCACCTACATATAAAAGGGCTCTGGCAACTGTCATGAGTCTGGACATAAAACGACGATTAAAAGACAGAAGTGCTGTAATAAATTCATTTGTGGCTCCAATTCTTTTGGCAACGATATTAGGGTTTGCCTTCGGCGGCAATAAATCTGTAAATTTACTCAAAATAGGAATATCAACACAAGGCTTGTCTCCGCAGGTGGTTCAGCTCGTTCATGAATCCGTCGAAGAAGCTGCGTTGCCGAATTTAATTAAAATCGAATACTTTAATTCGGAGCTAAAAATGACCAATAGTTTAGGCAAAAACAATTTACAGGCTGGATTGGTCGTTCCTCCTGCAATCTTAAGCGATGAGACCCTGTTTAATCTGATTAAGAATGTTAATGGAGTGTTTAAGGCTACCTTTTTGTCCCAAGGCGTAAGCGATCAAAATGCCAATATTGCAACGATTTCTACTACTCAGACTTCTCAAGAAGTTGCTAGTGGCATAGCTTCGGCTATCTACGGTAAAATTTACAGCGGCATTCTGGTAGGTACAGTTTATTTGGAAGTTCATAACGGTAATTTGAAGTCGTTTGATACAGTAGTTAAAAATGCGGCAGTTGAGCCACTGAGCGTAGTTTTAAAATCATCTAACTTTGGCTCTGGCAAAAATATAATAGGTTATTACGCACCGTCAATGGCAATAATATTTTTGTTCATCGGTGCTGGACTCGGAACTATCAGTATCGTTGCAGAAAGGACTGGAGGTACGTTAGCTAGGTTGTCGGCAGCTCCAGTAAAGTCTTCTGCAGTAGTAGTGGGTAAAATTTCATCTATCTTGATAACATCACTGGCTTCCATTTTGGCGCTGTGGCTGGAAACCGAACTATTTTTCGGTGCTTCATGGGGAGACCCGATTGCAGTATTTTTAATGTGTTTGGCAACTACATTGTCAATGTGTGGGCTTGCGATATTCTTGACTTCGCTTGCGAGAAACGAACAACAAGCTTTTTTGGCTTCGGTCATAGTTGGATTTGTTTTGGCACTTTTAGGGGGCAATTTCTTTCCTCCGGGTTCACTACCGACTTTTATGCAAACTTTGTCACTAGGTACGCCTAACGGATGGGCACTGGTGGGATTTGGAAGATTGAGTCAGGAGGGAGTTAATTTAAGTGGGGTGATAGGTCCAGTATCAGTTCTGTTAATCATTGCGGCTGTTTTGGGATCTTTGTCTATGATTCGAATAGGGAGAGTGGTTGAGTTGTGAAAGTCTTAACTGCTCTTTTGTGGGTAAATCGTAAGCGAGCAAGCAAAGATTATAGAATCGTAATTGTGGCATTACTTTTGCCCGTATTTATAATGTTTTTAGTAGGCACGGTTTTTGGTGGTCCGCAGAGATCGCCCGTGGGTCTTGTCTTGGGCAGTTCGAATCAATTCAGTCAGCGAGTCGAACATCTTTTAATAACCGATCCTCAGGTGATTGTAAGGTTTTATCCCAACAAGGCAATGTTGGAAGACAATTTATTGAGAGGAAGAGTTGTGGCAGGACTAGTAATGCCCAGCGATGTGATGTCGAAGATTGCAGACAATCAATCACCAAATATAGATCTGGTGGCACCAGTTGGTCAAGCGGATTCGTATATTGCAAGGGCTCAAATCATCGCCACGATTGAAGCGGTTTCAACTGAATTCAGTGCAGCAAAACTAGTATCTGTCAACAACAAAAAACTGTACGGCTATTCTTTGTCAAAAGCTCAAAGTATTACAAATTTTGCTTTAAACAAATTCGAGTCACAAAAAAATAGCGTACCAAATCCATACGACTACACTACTCCATCTAACTTAGTGCTGTTTGTTTTTTTAATGCTTCTGGGAGCTTCATCTGCGATTGTAGAGATGAAACAACTCAATATATTTACCAGGATGCTTGCCACACCAGCAAAACCGATCTTGATTGTGGGGTCAATGTTGCTTGGACTGTTTTCATTGGCACTGGGACAGTCTATAATGTTGGTTATTGTTGGTAAGATGCTCTTTAAGGTATCTTACGGTTCTACTATTGGCTTGTCTTTGTTACTTATTGTTTTGTCGATCACTGCGGCATCAACAGGAGTCTTGTTGGGAACTATGGCAAAAACTCCCGATCAGGGTATAGCGATCGGCACAGTGTTGGGTATTTCAATGGGAATGTTGGGTGGTTGTATGTGGCCCTTGGATGTAGTAGGTCCAGTTATGAGAGACATCGGACACCTTGTTCCCCAAGCGTGGGCAATGGATGCGTTTGTAAAACTTATTTATGATCACGCCAGTGTCGGTAACATTTTGATTCAACTTTTAGTACTGTTAGGTTTTGCGGTTCTGCTTACCCTAATAGCTTCTTTTAGACTTCGAAAAGCGATAGTTGCCAAATAGAAATTTTAAATGGAATCTTTTTTAATAAAAGATTAACTTCATCTCATAAAATTGCGAAGTTTTGTGTAATTTTCAAAGACGAGGATAATTTTAATTGAAAATGTTTACCCTTGAGTATTGGTATTGTTTGGATGAAAAACCTTATATTTGCGAAATTGGACTAAATTATATTCAAATTTTGAATATAATTAAACAAGGTGCATTAAGTAGTGATAAAATCACTTAAAGTAAGTTTTAGGAATTTGGAGAAGTAAAGCCTAGTCATTTAAACAGGCTAAAGCTTTGTTAGAGTCACGTCAGGAATTACTAGGTATTACTGTTTTTATTTATAAAGGTTTGACTTTTTCACTAACTTCTTGCATTAAGTAGAACTAACTGATTAATTAGAATAACAAAATACGATATTTATATAACTATTTTTATACAAAACCTTAAAGAGCATAAGGACGTTTGGTCGATAATTTATAGCTAGAAGCATAATATTGTAATTTGGACAACTTAAAGGCAATATGAATTGGTGAGATTTAAATTTGAAAAGTTATGAACAAATTAATTTTGTTAAAGTTTAAAATGTTAAAGCTTAAAAATTGAGAGAAATTTAGTTTGCATGTTGAGAGAATTTAGGTCAGTGAAGTAATGTTACAGTTAAAATTTTGGGTAATTATTCTTGAGCAATAAATGGACAGTTTAAAATATTGTCTCTTGCAGGCTGATATAAAAGTATGATAGTTTTAGATAAGGAAAGTTTACATTTAGTAAATTTACTGATAGTCTTGAGAAAGCATTTTGTATCTATTTAAAATGCAAATGAATATAAGGAATCGTAGATGAAAGTTGATACGGGACTGTCTGGAGGAGGCAGAAGGAGGCAAAGAAGTTCTCAGCAAGATACATTTGTTGAGGGCTGGCCAGAGTTTGCCAACGCTCTTTTGGCTACTTCGGTAATGTCAAAAGACAATATTCAGCAACTTCTTTCTTCAAGTGAATCACAGGGGATTGATTTGGTGAATGCCGTACTTTCTTCGGGATTGATCGATGACGAAGGATATGCAAAAGTTCAGGCAAAGTTATCGAATTTGGACTACGTCGATTTGGATAAGTATGCATTTAATGCTGCAGCTGCATCATTATTAAATGTCAAAATTGTAAAGCAGTATGGGGTATTGCCGATTGGTTGGAAGTTCGGTACTCCAGTAATTGCCGTTAACGATCCAAACAACATGATGTTAATGGAAGAATTAAAGGGTATAATAGGTAGAGATTTTCAAGTTGTAGTTTCGGGTTCGACAAAAATTGCAAAGTACTCGTCACAACTATATAAAGAAGACATTGCGCCTATTTTAAATCTAACGGGAGGAAATAAAATGACTGCTTCACCAGATGGTGTTGAGGACTCCATATTTGGGTCGATGTTTATTCAAGAAGAAAACGATGTTGCTGCAAATAATAGCCAGACACCCGAACCTCCCAAACCTTCGATTCCTGCAGTAGCGCACCAAGTCACAGATACTGCGCCTCCTCCCCCGCCACCACAACCGTCACCTCCACCTCCTCCACCACAAAAAGTTGCAAAAGAACCAAGTAATGTAGAAAGCGAGCCCGATAGTATGACTTCCAACGATTTAGGATCAGATTTTGATTTTGACGACGATTTAGAAAATTATGATTTAGGGTCGTTTACCGGTGGTGCAATTTTGTTTGAGGACGATTTTGAAGAGTCAGGGTCTTCTACAGACTATGCGGGAGACTTGGACTATTTGCAGGATTTCGGATTGGACGATACTGGAGACGAGGATTCAATTCCTCCGCTTGCAAATGCACTTATAGCTGCTGGAAGAGTTACACCAGATCAGATGCAGGCTGCATTGGAATCCCACAGAAATTCAGGTAAGCCGCTTTCACAGGTCTTAACTGAAATGGGAGTTGTTACAGAAGCAGATTTAGTGCGGGCAATGGCATCCGAGATTGGGCTTGAGTTTGTAGATTTGGCTGATTATCCGATAGATGAGGCAACTGCTCAGCGAATCCCAGTTGCAATTTCAAGACGTCATAGAGTACTGGCTATCGGATGGGAAGGCGATGTAGCATTAGTTGCCGTTGCAAATCCGTCAGATATGGTTGCAATGGACGATTTAAGGTCTATTTTAGGTAAAGAGTTCAGACCTCTTGTTGCCACACCCTCTCAGTTGGGCGAATACATAGACAAGATCTATAGATTGGATGAAGCCACAGAGTCAGCAGCCCAAGAGGCCGCAGCGGCAACTGCAGGGGATCAGCAAGTCGACATTACAAATTTAGAAGCGGCAAATGAAGATGCACCGGTAATCAGGTTCGTAAACTCAGTTATACTCCAAGGTTTAAACGAACGAGCTTCTGACATTCATATTGAGCCGAGTGAAACAGATTTAAGAGTTCGCTACAGAATAGATGGAGTGCTTCACGACTTTAACAGAGCTCCTAAAGCAATCGCAAATGCTGTGATAGCAAGAATTAAGGTAATGTCTGAGATAAATATTGCCGAAAAAAGAATTCCTCAAGATGGAAGGATCAGTCTGTCAGCTGGTTCAAGGAAAGTGGACTTAAGAGTAGCGACTCTACCGACTGTATACGGTGAAAAGATAGTTATGAGATTGTTGGATAAATCCAACGCTCTAGCTTCATTAGAAGAGCTTGGCTTTTATTCGGACGTGTTGGAACGTTATGAGTCGGCGTATTCAAAACCGTATGGTATGTTATTGGTAACTGGACCTACTGGTTCGGGTAAATCTACTACGCTTTATTCAACCCTTAATATCCTTAACAGTCCAGAAAAGCACATTATCACTGTAGAAGATCCAGTTGAATATCAGATAAGTGGTATAAACCAAATGCAGGTAAATTCAAAAGCAGGATTGACATTTGCTGCGTCTTTGAGAGCCATACTTCGTGGTGACCCTGACATTGTTTTAGTAGGTGAGATTAGAGACGAAGAGACAGCCAGAATAGCAATCGAAGCAGCTTTGACAGGTCACTTGGTACTGTCTTCCTTGCATACCAATGAAGCTGCGAGCACGCCTATGAGACTTTTGGAAATGGGCGTAGAGCCGTTTTTGGTTACATCGGCTTTAAGAAGTATTATAACTCAAAGACTTGCAAGAAAGTTGTGTGAAAAATGCAAAGAACCATACGAGGTAAGCGATTCGGATTTGGAAGCAATTGGAGTACGCGAATCTACAGTTGCACTTTCTAGCGAAAAATCACTCTTTAAAGCAGTTGGCTGTTCGTCTTGTTCTAAGACTGGATATCGAGGAAGAATATCTATATCTGAGTTATTAATAAAGACCGAAGAAATTGAGAGGCTAATATTTGCCAGTGCAACAACCGACGCCATCCAGAGACAAGCAGAAGCAGAAGGCATGATTCCGATGAGACAGGACGGATTTAGAAAAGCGTTGGATGGATTAACTACTATTGAGGAAGTATTGAGGGTCGTAGCATGAGTTATAAACCTTCAGAGTGGTCGAAACGGCTCGGTGCGACACTTGTTATGGAAGGCAAGTGCGCACAGGCAGACATGGAATCTGCATTAGGAGAAGCAATAACAAGCGGTAAACCCTTGGGTTCTATTTTAGCTCAAAGACAGCTTGTAAACTCGGCAGATCTCTTAGCGGTTATGACTAAGATTTCAGGGTTGTCGGGAATAGACCTAACTACGCAAAGACCCTCGGCAGATAGCATTAAATTGTTGCCGGCACAGTTGGCAAGAGAATTTAACGTTATAG
>JAJYVQ010000021.1 GCA_021791915.1 Actinomycetes bacterium
TGGCACAGGTGGGAGATCTTTAGCAACTAGTCCAAGTGCCTGTATGCCTGGTTTTTCATCAACGCTTACTGTATATACAGGTTTAGTGCGACCTTTTGGAATCTCTTCTTGTGTATATATAGAAACTTCTTTATACACCATTAGAATTTCTTGCATTTTTCTATCGAATTCTGGATCTTTTTTTTCTAAATAATATTTAATTCTATGTGGTTTAATATCGTGTTCATTTAAGATACGCCACATCATTTTCTTTTCTGCTTTAGATAACCTAGGAAACCCTGCAGCAACTGCATTTGCTGCAACGTATTGCGCAAGTTGAGAGAGTGTCCATAGCTCTGAAGCTAAACCATGATCTTTCGGTTTAGTACAAGCAATAGACACTACCCAAGCTTTTGCATCATCTAATATCTCTGGTTCATGTGGGCGGTGATAGGCATCTTTTAGTCCTACCTGAATCCCACCAGCTAGTGCTTTGTCAATACATCTGTAAATTGCTGGCCGGCTGATATTAATTTCTCGTTGTATCTCTACGATAGTTTTCTTTTCTGCATAGTTAAGAAGAATACGTGCTCGTTGCACTTCTCTTAGGGGTGCAGTCCGAGAACCAGCTAATCGTATCAGTGTATCACGATGCTCATCTGTGAGTACAAGTGGTGGACGCGATGTTAATCGTGACATAATTATGTAATGTTATTAGTGCCACAAACTACTAGGTCCCCAATAGTCGCTCTAGGGCAACTTTGGGAATCAAAATGCGACGACCTATACGGACAGAAGGGATATCACCTCGACGAACAGCCTCGTAGGCAAAAGTCCTAGATACTCCAAGGATTTCAGCAGTTTCTTCAACTGTCAACGTTAAACAAAGCTGTGTAGGCGAAGGTATCTTCATTTTTTCTATATTTTCAACCTCAGCTTCAATGTTTGTTGAAAATTCATATTCCGTATTCATCAATTGTACATTTTCCATATGATCTATCCTTCTCGTTCGTACTTATCAACTGCAATGCTTGACGCAGTAACTTCAGATTCTAAAAGTTGAATGCATTTGGCTTCCCTTGCCAGTAGTCTGTCAATAATATGTTGTTCAGACTTGAGTTTTGCCATATATGCATCGCCTTTATTACTCCAACCTATTCCGACCCACTTCCAACTACTCTCTACTTCATACTCATCTGTACTCGGATCTTCAATTTCAGAAAACTGCTGAACTCGCCATATTTGGCGATCAGTTCGTAGAGATCCAAAAGTGATTGAATAGTTTCGTGATTTTGTTAGCCAATGACCTCCAAATCCAAGAGTATGTGCCCACGTACGCAAACGACTTAGTTCTAAATCACTTCGTCCGCCTAGCTCCCATGCTGTTTCAACTAGCTTTCGAAGATGTCCCTTTACACCTCGACTATCTAGATCCGATAAATCAGTGATTTTCCGGTCTAAAAAACCAGAACTATCAACTGACTTAGTTGCATACTTTGCCAAGTAATTTGCCACCGCTCGAGATGAAAGACGTACGGTATTACTTTCAACTCCTGAACAAACTATGGGTCGCACTTCTATCTGGCTACCCCATCTCACGAATCCCGTTAGAGGACTTGGAAACGAGCAGCTAGCTTTAGTTACTGCAACCCTAACTACCCGAACTAGTAAAGTTGTGTCAATATCAACCTTGGGTGCTGTCCAACCATCTTCTGCGCTATCGATCCTAATAACCGCATGTAAATGAATAGCACCTCTTTTTTGGTATTCTGCAACTTTTAGAAAAGATACTCTAATATAGTCCTTTAATGAACGTGTTGAGATACCTAGAACTCTACAAAGTTCACGCTTAATTGCTATCGTCGTCCGATGCCATAACTTCGCACATGTTGCGTTCCACAAAATTGCTCTGGTATAGTCGTAACAGTGAGGACACAATGGCTCGCCAATTATTGGGTCATCAATATCATGTCCCATATTGCAAAATAACAAAGCACCGTGCTCACACCGTTTTTTTTGTGGGCCAGGGTGACAAGTAATTGAATTACTAAGGTTGATCAATGCTTGATGGAGTGCACCAAAACTCGGTGCGGTCAATGTGGCAAAAACCATAGGATGGAAAGCTACTGTTTCTGGTAATCCCTTTCCACCTGAAAGGCCGGACCTTACTAAAATTCGAGCATCTCCTAAGTAAACCGTAGCGCAAGCTGGACAACGAGTAACACGTCTTGTACCACAAGCTTTTAGAAGAACTCCATCTGGTTCTGTGTTAGTTGAATATTTGGCTACTAATTCTCCAGTTGTGGTATTGATAGAAGTTACTTTACCTTTAAGTCGAATAGGTTGTCTGCACCAACCACATTTACTACCCTGATCTAAAAAACTCTCGTAACTTTGGGAGTTAGAAGTGCGCTTAAGAATCCCTTTAAGCACGCTTTCATCAATATTTTCAACTTCGTGAGCTGAAATCATATCAAAGCTCCCTTGTATTTGGTCTCGTTTGACGTAGCTTGCTTGCTATCTGAGAAATAGTAGCAATTTCTTGGTCATTTAAATGAAACGTGCGCAGACGTACTGGCACTCCGCCTTCATGCAACAAAAGACCGACACCTCTTTCTCTTGGGTCAATGTCGCTAGCCGAATAACCTTGTGATGCCCAACCTGAACCTAGCACCGTATCACTAGCATCTCGGGTTGCACATCGAAATGCCCAGCGAAAACCAAATAAATCTCGAAGTGCCGACGGGATTATATCCGTTGAAGGTTTCTGAGTTGCTGCTAAAACAATGATTCCAGCAGCTCGGCCTCTTGCTACTAGATCTCGTAACAATTCAGTAAACTTAGCCGAAAGTTTTTTATCTACACCGGCTACGTACAAGGACAACTCATCAATTACTACGACATTAAGTGGCAGATTGCTACCTGGTATAATTTTGCGAAGACCAGTTGCTAAAAGAACCTCATACCGAATTTCCATTTCGGATCGCAAAAGCTCCAGAGCGTTAATGGCTTCATTAATATCTATTCCAACAAACTTTTTTGCACAACTACTCCACGGAGCAAGCTCCACTAATTTTCCATCAAATAGCCATAGATCAACTGAAGGGTCGAGAGCAAAGCCTGCAACAAGTAATGACAGTGCAACTGACTTACCGCCACCGGGTTCAGCACCAATCAGCAGATTACGCTCAGGAAGTAGAAGTGTGACTAACTTGCCATCCTCATCGACTCCAACGGGTATCGGATTCCATGAATTAAAATGCTCCAAACCTAAAAGAGGAAAAGGTACGTTACAAAATTCAAATGGATTTCTATAAATTATTGTGAGAAAAGCATTACACATTCTTGTTGCATCTACTTTTATCCGAACCTCCCTAACCCCAAGAGCTACAGCAATAACATCAGTACATCGCTTTATATCTTCAACTGAGGTACCAGGTCGTAATCGAAGTCCAACATGTTCACCTCCCAGTGTTGATACCACGCCAGTGATAGCTGGTGGGTATTGACTCAGCCTTCCTCCTACACATCCAAAAGCTGCTGTGACGTGACGTCGAATCTTAGAACAATGGAAAGTCTGCTTAATCGCCTTTCTCACAGTTTTTGGATAGAAAAACACTGCAAGCAATAAAGTCATGACAACTACGCCAATTATATGACCAAGTTTATTAACTAGAAAATCAAATACTATCAGCGGAATTAAAATCATTAAAAGCTCAGTGCGCCATCGAAGAATTCCTTTTAACATCCAAGCAGCAAGTTCTCCAGTTATCGATGTACTAGATGAGGAATTGTTTTGCATAACATCCTCCTTTTTTCAAATTGAATTATTTATTGCTACCAAAAAGCTAAAAGTTCTTGGGCACTAGAACTTGAAGGCTTGAACTTAGCCTAAAAGTACTAGTGCCCTTAAACAATTAAGCAGTGGCTACCCTGGGTGAAGACTGGAATATTTCAATTTTGTCGGCTCGGAAACTTACTCCGTGACGATCGCTCATCTGCCAAGTTGTAGCAACCAAACCAGTTATTTTTATAGACAACCCTTGTGTAATTCCCTTAGGTGGATCACTGATTTTGACTGTTAGGACTTCAGCGCCTTCTTTTGTAAGTGCAATTACATTTAATACAAAAATTGCCTTTCCATCTGAGTCAGTTCGTT
The DNA here is from genome assembly GCA_021791915.1 of Actinomycetes bacterium. GTDB lineage: Bacteria > Actinomycetota > Acidimicrobiia > Acidimicrobiales > JABEUL01 > JAJZNL01. The sequence goes on from JAJYVQ010000021.1 coordinate 4,139, forward strand.
GTTGACGTGAGTCAAAATCCATAAGTGGTTCAGGCGCATTCGCTGCAATGAACTGAATATTTTGTATATCAATTGGTAATTTCATTTTTTATTCTCCTTTTTATCCTGCCGAAGCAGACCGACACCGAATGTGTCGATAGATAAACCATAATCTGATATGCAAAAAAATGATACGGGAGGACTTAAACACACAATATAATTGTGTTTTTTTGTTCAAAAGAAATTGGTATTAAAACCGAATAATTATTTAGAAAATTAGGCTAATGCATTAAACTAATTTTGCAAACTAGATGATTGGGGATACTGTTTTCAGGAGTAGAGTCGCCTCTTAAGGCCTATTAGTACTTTTCGATTAGGATCAGTTGATTTTAATTTATTCTCAATTTGACTAATGATATCCTTTGTAAAAGAATTCTCAATTAGTTCTTCTGCTGCAATATCTTCAGCATGTAATAATGCAACGATAGCTTTTCTAAAAGAAGCCACCAAAATATTTGCTCTAGCTACGTCAATCCAATAACGAGCTTGACGTTCTTTAGATAGTTTTTTATTTGGAACATTCTTAGCTAATTTTAGAGCTTCTCCCCCATTACCTAACTCTACTTCAACCGAGACCGCGTGCATTGCCACATTAGTAAGACCAAACTCAGTTCCATACTCATTAAAGTCAGTTTTTAAGACTAAAGCCAGTTGCCTTGCAATAGCAATATATTCTCTCGCTAACTCGTTATTCTCTCTGGCATCAACGATTGCTAGCAATAGTAAGCTTGCCCCAACTAAAGAAATAAGACCCTGATCCTTTGATTTAATTGCATCTGTAACTAATTTGGTAATTTGTTCTATTACGTGAAGAGCAAGGCCACGTTCGCTTGAGTTAAGCATTGTACGGGCCATACGGAGCTGACCAGCAATGACCAGATTACGATCATTACACTTTTCTCCCGCAGCAATAGATCGATCGGCTGCGACCCATGCAGCTCCGCGATCCCCAACTTTCACAAGAGTAGCTGCAGCCACCTGATAAACATCAGCCAGAAGTTCTAGCAGCTTGATCTGTAGATCATCATCTGCAAATCTTATAGCTTTTTCAAGGTCTGAGATAAGTTTGGCTAAAAATGGTCCAAGTTCTTTATAAGAAGATGCATGAACTAACTCCCACGCTGAATCTCTTCGAGTCTGCATATCTTGTAGATCTATCTTGAAATCCAAAGATTCGATCGATTGTCCGACAATGTCAAGTATTGGATGCCCAGAGATTGCCTTACGTAACTCTTCAACATATATCTTGTCTCGAAGAGAAATAACCGCCTCAGGTCCTAACGCTGCTTCAATTAAATCACTTCTTGAAACTCCTAGAACCACAGCCAATTTCTCTAACATAATGATATCAGTTACGATGATTTCATTACGCTCGACTTGTGCTACCCAACTTGCTGACCGCTTAACTTTGCCAGCAAGATCGCTCATGCTCCATTTTTTACTAATACGATACTCACGTATTAAAGAACCGACAGTTAGTGCTTGACTATTCACAATTTTATTGCACTAGATTTTTAGCTATAAATCCATCAGATACTGTTAACTTAAATACCTCTGGATCAGACACAAGATATTGCTGTCGTTCTTTTAAGAATAACCTAGTGTGTTCCTGCATTTCGTGATATTCAAATGCTTCTAAATCTTTGTAGCACTCATAAAATACTCGCTCAGCAGGACTTTCTGGATTTGAATGAACTAGATAGGAAATGGTTCCCGGTTCACAAGATTCTATACCTAACAATGTTTTCGACACTAGTTTGTCGAAAGCTTCAATTTTATCTAAATGAAGCTGAAAGCGAACTATTAAAACAAACATAAATCAATTAATAGACTACACGATATAAACTGTTTCATGGAACCTAAAAACGAATACCACAATCATTATCAACCAACCCTAAATTTACTATTTCGCCCAACGATTTCTAATGCTTTCATTAACTTGAACTCTTAAATACCAAGTTACTTAGATTTACTGTACAATTCTCACTTTTAAGCGTTAGTTTCGACCTATAATCTAGCCTAAAACAAATATGTAGCAGTCGCAGGGCTTCCTTCGTCGCCCTTCGCCTGCATCTAGTGTGTTCAAACTTTCTTTACATATTCAAGAATATTAGATGAAAAAATGGCTAATAGCGCTTACACTACTTGGGCTCGTGTGGTAGATGACATCGTGGAAAAATGGAATGAAGCTGCAGATCCTGCAAATCTTGCTCCATCAATACCATTAGCGATGCATCGAGCAGCTGACCTAGTTCGTGAATATCGTCCAACAGAAATGACCATTGAAGCCTCCGAAAAACTCATAGATGCTTTGCAAGCTCCTTATCCAGGGAGAATTGTCCGCCTAATACGATCAGTACTTTCTACGAATGCAGCCCCAGAAGAGATAGTACGGCTAATTGAGAAGACAATTTCTGATCTTGGGCTTGAACCAACTCTGCCTCCAACTCCACTGCCAAAAATAACTTCTGAAGACGTAAATATAATTTGTTGGATAGCTTTGATGTAAGAATTTGCGTTCTTGTAAATGCATTTATATGTATACTATAAATTTAACCAGTGACCCAAATAGTAACAAATGATTCCACAAATTTCTTACTTCCTACTCCTAGGCCATGTCAATAAACTAACGTCAGCGGCGTAAGAATTTTCTACCAAACCAAGCACATACACATCACCCAACCTGATAAGACCCTCCTAATTTTTTCTAGGTCAGTAGTTATATATGTATAAACCATACCAAATTCTAAACTAACTTATTATGAAATAAACCTGATTTTTTCCAACTAGGCTCGAAGAACCATGTTGTCTACACAGATCTTGACAGAGAATAGGTAATTAAAAAGAAGAGGAAGTTTTTTTGATCCTGTGGTAAACTTAAGAAATGAAAAGTCTTGATATGAAAGGTCCGTTTTCTTTGGAAAGTAAAGACGTTGACGACCAAGTTGATAAGAAGTCTGCTGGAAACTACGCATTAGGAATCAAGAACAAAAAAGGCAACTTTATTCCAAGATACGTTGGACGATCAGATACTAATGTAAATGCTCGCATAAAGAATCATATTGACAGTGAATATCCACTGTTTAAATTTTCTTATGCTGAATCTTCCAAAGAGGCATTCAAGAAAGAGTGTAAAAACTACCATGATTTTGTCAAGAGTCTTGACAATGACATTCATCCAGATAGACCTAACGGTAAGGATTGGAAGTGTCCAGATTGTAAAAAATTTAGTTAAGGAGTCAGTTTCAGTGGATGTCACTCATTTCATGGGAAACGCGAAAACGTTTGCCATTGCCAGTTGACTAATAGCATCACAATTACTTTTTCCCAAGACTGCGATTTCTATTGTCATTACAGCACACTGATCTTAATATCAAGTACCTTTACTAGCGTTGACATGAGATAGTACGGCTCGTCTCTCACTAATTTATGATTGGTCTAATAATCGCATGTTGAATTTAATACATACGTCATGAACGCCTCAAGATGGTAACCTGGTACGACGAAGTTAGCTCCCGATGCGGTAGTCTCCTGAGGTAATTTGTTAATCAGTAATTCCCATATGGATTGATCAATATTGTTGATTTGGGTAGCATTATTACCCATAAAGTTTTTCCAGGTTCTGAAAACATACCCCGAAATAATGTCTGCAATTTGAATACCATCGCTTTCTTTTGAATTAACTTGTTTAAAGACTGTCCTGCTGAGATCCCAATCAGTCTTACCCATCCACTCGGTCTTAAAGAAGTCGTGATAAGGAGAGATCTTGTCGAAATCGGACATATTATCAGTTAATACATTCCAGATCGGTAATGATAATGAATCATGGATACATTCTATATACGGAATGTTGGAATCTAAAGCGTACTTTGCTGCACGAGTACAAATTGAAAACAATGATGGAATGTGGGGCCAGCTATTTAACTGCTTTCCTGAAGGAAGGAAATCAGGATCAGAAAGACTATGTTTACACATTTCTTCCCAATTTGAACTGAAAAAAGCTGAAAGCTTCTGCAATTGGAGGAAGCACTCAAAGTTTCGTGGCAAAAGAAACTCTGTCAACTCGTTGAAGAATGAGCGGAACAGATAACCATTTCTGTCATTACACAATTGACAAAATGCCCATAAAAGTTCAGGGGGTAAACAGTCATACAAGTAGTCAGCACAATTTTGCATCTCTATTACTTGCATGGAATCTTCGATGTAAAAATTCGTCCAGAAAATAATATTCGTGATTTGACTACACAGGAAATAAACCTTGTCGGTAAGTTCAATGAAGATGGGACAATCTTCTTCAATTAACATCTCAAGTGCTTGGAGTGCCACCCGTTTCTTATTAGGATAAAGGTTTTTAGACTTGAGCTCCTTGGCAGATATCTTATTATCATCACGGAGGATTTGGGTTATTCTCTTGGGCAATTCATTCTGATTAGGTAACTGTGCAAAACCGCCGAGGACGAAGAAGTTCTGTTCATTTTCATGCCAATCTGAGAGGGTATTCTCGTTGATATCTCCTGTATTACCACTTTCATCAACGTAGAGAATAAGCTGATCCGAAATAGTCATTTATCAACTACCATTTTTGCACTTCCAGCAAGTACATTCAAATATAATAGTACACAAGTCGCTGTTGAAGTTGGAAGTACATTATCCCATTGCCTCCAAGACATTTAATCTACACAATTTAGTTTCACTATCTATAAGTTTAGCTGGATTCAAATTCAATGAACGGATCGATAACAACGTATCAACTCCATAAGGTGCAACTTCAACGGCAACGGGTAAATCCTTTACTGGACGCTTTTGGCTAACCTGTTTGCATTTCTTCATACTCAAAGTTATGAGTATCATCGTCGTTGCAGCACACAAGGGTGGAGTAGGCAAGACTGACGTTGCTGTCAACTTGGTAGGGTCACCTACCCACTATGGAAAGTGAACTTTATTAGTAGATGCTGATCCACAGGGTGTGGTTTCAACTGCTTTCGGAATTGTTATTAGCAAATCAAACCCGTATGAACTAATAGGCGGAACTTCAAGCATTGATGAATCGACTATCTCCATAGATGATTATCTAAGGTTATCCTTGTTAGGAATCGAATTTACCAAACTCTTTCCATTCCCCGAAGTGATTGGTACAGCAAAGTCCTACAACCTATTGGAGATGATGACTTTCTGTACCTAGAAGTGGCAGTTCCAAAAGGAGAGGTAGCTGTGCAATGGAAGCAAGCACTCAGTCATTTATCCGATGCCGAAAAATGTTTTGCTATGGGAGACGACGCTAGTGTATTTTCAAAACTAAAGGGGATGTGCGAAGCATTACCTGGAGCACCAAAAAACATAGTTAATAATTTGCCTTCTCCCAAAAATAAGGTAGTTGACGAATTATTAAAGTCCTATGTTGACTTCCTCAACCATGGAAGGCATGTTGCAAGAGATGGTGAGAATGCTGGATCATTTCCAAATAATAGGATTGATTCAGAAAATGCTATTGCATTGGGGAAAGTAATGATGTCGTATGTCTCACGTTTACTTAGCTCGATTTAACTATTGGCGATGACTCAAGCGAATAAACCAAGAGCTGAAAATTGAAATGAGCGATTGGTTGGTATTTGGATCAGCCATAATGGGCGGTTCAGTCATTGCGGTATCGACGATAGGGGGCATTTGAATCACTCAACAAGGTGAGGACAGGAGAGCTATCCAAGTTGATTTGCAGCATTTACCCGATCTAAAAACGGAAAGAATTTGTAAGCTATATAAACCGTTAGTTGAGTTTGCTCTTATCTTGAAACAAGTAGCAAGTGAACAGAATTATATCCTAAATGGAGATACGATCGAACAGCGAGATAAACGGCATCAGGAGGAAATTTGGTTATTCACATATGCATGGGAAATTCGATATGTATTATTGGGGATAAATTAGAAAACTAAGCTAACCTGAACAGCTAGCTGGTTTTAGATCAATTTTGGGAATGAATTGGGATTAAAATGCCTAATACTGCTTAATACAAGACGATACTAGACGGACTGACACCCCTACTGAACAGCGCAAATGATACTAGACACTACTGCATGGACATACTCAACCTGATTCCTAAACCGTGCATCGCAGGTTCGAGTCCTGCCGGGGGCACAAGAAAAGTGCTGGTAAATAGCATAATTTCACCCAATCAAATTGTTTCAATATCAGTTTTGGGAATCAAATGGGAGTCAAATTTAAATTGTTAAACAGTGCGACTCCAAAATTTGTGCTGAATTTAATTGAAGATAACCTTGCCAATGGCGAATTATGTTAAATTATACTCGAACTTATTACGCTCAGACTTGACTCAGTTACACCTCACTAGACTTTAGTGTGTTCATTCTTTCTTTACATATTCAACATAATGATTTAGTGATCCTTGAAATTAAATCTAAATCTGTTATTTTCTATTTTTTTGAAGCCCAGTAACAAGTCTTACGGCTTCATTCAATGATCAAACTGAAAATTAGCCAAGGATTAGTTAAGATGGTAAATACGTCAACTAGCCTAACTTGTTTCTAGTACAATGTATCTGTGATTTCTGAAGTTAAGCCAGACGATACACCATTTTTGGCACATCGTAATTCCATTAGCTGGCGAGGACAAGACAACTATCCAAAATCACTTACTCCAGTCTCAATTTGCTTAGGCCTTGGATCCAATCAACTTGAAGTTGCGGTTGCAACTTCAATTCTGCGCCCTAAAACTGAAGACGTGCGAAAACTATGGAACTTAAGACAAAATCGTCGAGCTAGTCCGCTACTTCTTGTTATACGTTATAAAGAAGGAAACGAAAATAAAGCAACTGTATGTGGTCCAGTCGGTGAAAATCCAGCAGTAATTCACTCGCTTGAACTTTCTCAAGTCGAGCGATTGGCAGATGCTGCATTAAGTGAGCCAAATAGGAATGCAGCGAGTCGTTTTCTTATTGCAATGTTGCCTGAAACAGCTAGTGATATGCCGGGGCTCCGCAATTCTGGACTGTTAGCAATGCAAGAATTGCTAGCTGGTGTACCCCTTCGATCGGACTGGTCTAAACAGTGTACCGCAAGCCGAAAACTTCTCGGTTTATCTGGAAATGAATTAGTTAGCGGTCTAGGATTTGGAATTGCTACAATTTCTGGTCGTTCATATGTTCTAACGATTGATAACACAAAACGAGCAGTAGCTGTGTTTCTTAATGAGGGTGAAACATTTGAGGATTCATTGGAAAGCTTTAATGGAGCCACTGCAGTTTCACATGCACTAGCAGTTGCCGATAAAGAAAACCTTCCGTGGGTAGTACTTACTCGTGGAAGAGAAATTCGACTATACGCAACAAAGCCAGATGTTGGAGTAGGAAGGAAGGGTCGCTCGGAAACATTTGTTGAAGCTAATTTATCACTGCTACCTGAGGATAAAGCTGGTTATTTAACTCTGCTATTTGGAGCAAATGCACTCCGCAAAGGTGGGACCCTTGAAGAAGTTCTGGATAGATCAGAAGATTTTTCAGCATCACTTGCAATAAGGCTTCGAGATCGGGTGTATAAAGAAACAGTTCCAACTCTAGCTACTGCAATTGCAAAACGTCTGGATAGATCATCTAAATTAAGCGAAAAAGATCTTCAAGCTTCTTATGAGCAAACCTTAATCGTATTATTTAGACTTCTATTTGTAGCATACGGTGAAGACAGGGATCTACTCCCATATCGGTCGAACTCTAAATACGCTGATCACTCATTAAAAAGAATTGCCAGACACCTAAGCGAAGATTATCAAAACAACTCAGTTAAGTTTGATTTGGAATCCTCAAGTCTTTGGGAAGATGTCGTTCAGCTCTGGGAGGCGGTCGACAAAGGAAATATCTCATGGGGATTGCCTTCCTATAACGGTGGGCTATTTTCAAGTGATAGTGAAGTTAACCAAGCTGGTGCAACTCTAGCTCAAATTAAACTAAAAGACAGTGAATTTGGACCTGCACTATTGAGTCTTCTTGTTGACGTAGGTCCAGATGGAGTAATTGGACCTGTTGATTTTAGAAGTTTATCTGTAAGAGAGTTTGGAACAATTTATGAAGGACTACTAGAGTCCATGCTATCGGTTGCCCAAAGTGATCTCACTGTTGATAACAAAGGAAACTATGTCCCAGCTAAAACTAAGGACCCAGTGGAGTATCCAGCAGGAAGTATATACTTTCACAACAGATCAGGAGCGAGAAAAGCTTCTGGTTCTTATTTTACAAAACCATTTGCAGTGGAACATTTACTTAATCACGCCTTAGAACCGGCACTTGAAAAACATCTTGAACGCATCCGTGTATTGTTAGATTCAGGAGATGATGCAAAGGCTGCAGATTCATTCTTCGATTTTCGATGCATTGATCTAGCATGCGGATCGGGTCATTTTTTAGTTGCAGCAGTTGATCGAATAGAGGCAAGATTTGCTAGTTTTCTAAGCAACTACCCAATTCCCGCAGTGACAAAAGAACTTGCAATCTTAAAAAATGCCGCAAGAGAACATCTTGGAGACTTAGCAGACAGCGTAGAAATAGAAACTACAAGTGTGTTGAGGCGCCAAGTGGCAAGACGTTGTATATATGGAGTAGATGTCAATCATATTTCAGTAGAGTTAGCACGGCTAGCTATTTGGATTCATACATTTGTTCCAGGACTACCGCTTTCTTTTCTAGATCATTCGCTAAGACATGGTGATTCTTTAACTGGAATAGGAACACTTGATGAAGCACTAGATGCAATTGATCCAAATGCAAAAATAAATTACACTGGTTCATTCTTTCGAGATTATCTGGAAGAGTTCTTAGGCAGAGCGTCTAATTCGCTAAAACGGCTCGCAACGATTGCAGAAAGTAGCTCACAAGAAATTAAGGAAGCTCGTAAAGCACACTTAGAGGCACAAAATGCAGTTAAACCACTTCGTCAACTTTTTGACTTAGTTGTTGCAGCCAGAATACGTGGTAAAAATAAGTTCACAGATATATCCGAGGAAAATCTTGCAAACAACGAATACCTTCCCGATGCTGAAACAAAAGTAAAGGAATTGGGTTCGCTACATTTTCCGATTGCATTCCCTGAAGTATTCATTCGTGATAACCCAGGATTTGACTGTATATTGGGCAATCCACCGTGGGAAGAAACAGATGTTGAAGAGTTAGGCTTTTATGCACTTAGATATCCTGGCCTGAAAAGTCTAAATCAAGCTGATCAAAGAAACAGAATTGCTTACTTGCGCAAAAGTCGACCTGATCTCGTTAAAGAATATTATATAGACGTAGAAAAAGCAAGGTCTCTCAGACAGCTACTTCTTGCTGGGCCTTACCCAGGAATGAATCAAGGCTCACCAGATCTCTATAAAGCATTTGCCTGGCGTTTCTGGAGCCTATCTAGAAACGGAGGCAATATTGGCGTAGTTCTTCCTCGCTCAGCACTTAACGCAAAAGGAAGTACTGCTTGGCGCCTAGAAATCCTAGATCACGGCTCATTTAGCGATGTCACAATGATTTTAAATAATACCCAGTGGTTCTTTGAGGATGTTCATCCGCAATATACCATCGCACTTGTAACTATCAATAAAGGTGATGAGTTTGCTGGGACCGTAAGAATGAGAGGACCTTATAATTCTTTCGCCTCATACGAAATAGGCGTGAGGGATACTGCAACAGAATTCAAAGCAAGTGAATTTAAGTCTTGGTCTGAAAGTGCATCTTTTCCACTTATTCCAAGTCATACTGCATCGAAAGTATTTAGAAAGTTACGATCGCACCCAAGACTTGACGCAGGCGGGGAGTGGAGTTGCAGACCGCACTTAGAATTCAGCGCAACAGCGGATAAGCACCTTTTCGACTTAAATCCACGCAATACTACGGAGCTTTTGCCAGTATATAAAGGTGCATCATTTGATATTTGGGAGCCTGATCGAGGGCCAAGCAACTATTATGCTTATGCTAATCCAAATAAGGTCTTGCCAGTATTACAGCAAAAGCGGCAAAATAGTTCAAGAGGAAGTAGTGGAGTATTTTCTGGCTTTCCAAACCATATCATAAATGATCCTAAGACTCTTCCCTGTCTCTCACCACGCATTGCATTTAGAGACATTACCAGAGCTACTGATTCCAGAACGGTAAGAGTTTGTCTCGTACGAGGCGAGATTGTTATTCAAAATTCCGCTCCCTATTTGGTATGGCCCTGTGGTGACGAACGAGATCAAGCTTATCTACTTGGTGTTCTTTGTTCGATACCACTTGATTGGTATGCCAGAAGCTTGGTTGAAATTCATCTCAACTTCCATTTATTCAATGCACTTCCTATCCCTCGACCAATCCGAGACAATCCAATCAGGCGTAGAGTTGAAGTCATAGCTGGAAGGCTTGCCTGTCCCACTGAACACTTCGCCAACTGGGCAAAAGCTGTTGGTGTAGAAGTTGGCTCTGTTAAAGATGATGAAAAACCAGAGTTAGTTGCTGAACTTGACGCTTTAGTCTCTCACCTCTATGGATTAAATGAATCAGACATAAAAGTTATCTATGACACATTTCACCAAGGTAGAGATTACTCGGATCGATATAAATTGGTTCTTAAATACTTTAGGCAAATCAAATGACAAATGATCCTAAGCCTGATTTTGCAACCAATCGACCTGGAGAAAGAGTTGCTGATGCAATTATTGGGTTTCTAAAAGGATTGCAAGAAAAACTTAGTGTCGCACCACAGGTGCTAATTGCTTCGGCGTATTTTAATCCGGCCGGATTTGAATTGATTGCTGACTACCTAGAAAAATGTAGTTCAGTAAAACTACTCTTAGGTGCTGAACCTCTTAGACGTGATAATCACATTCGAAGTCTAAAATCTTCCCTTAGTCCTACAAGAGCTAGTACTGAAAGACTTAAAAGTGCATTAACTGATCACGAGGAAACAATATCAGTAGATCGTGATTTATTAGGATTTACCTTCGAAGCCGACTGTTCGGCAAGACGACTTGTTAAATGGCTAGATTCAGGAAAAGTGGAAGTTAGAAGACTTGAAAGTTCCTTTTTACACGGTAAAGCTTTTATCGTTACTACCTACGATGAAGGAATAATAGCCGGATCATCTAACTTCACTTATGCAGGGCTTGCAACGAACGTTGAGTTAAATCTTGGTAATTATGAGCCTCATGTAGTCAGAAAAGCCGGAGAATGGTTTAATGAACTTTGGGATGAAGCAGTAGAATTTGACCTAAGTGCAATTTATAAATCCAGATATGTAGAGCACTCTCCATATTTAATATTTCTTCGAATGTTATTTGAGCGCTATGGCGCTGAATTAGAAGAAGAACGGGGTACTACTGGCGTATCTACAATTCAACTCACTACTTTTCAGCGAGATGGACTATGGCGAGCTCAAAGAATTCTTGGAGACTATCATGGCGTAATAATTGCCGACGAAGTTGGACTCGGAAAGACTTATTTAGCAGGGGAACTGATTCGAAAAGCAGTTGAAGAAAACCGACAAAGAGTACTGCTGATAGCTCCCGCTACTCTAAGGGATGGACCCTGGGCTAGGTTCTTCTCTAACCAACAACTTGGAGTTGAAAAAATATCATTTGAAGAACTTAGTGATGATAAAAAGCTGAATCCAGAAGCAACTGGAAACCATTTAGCTAATGACCCAAAAGAGTACTCAATGATTGTAATTGACGAAGCTCACGCTCTTAGAAATCCATCAACTTTGCGAGCAAATGCACTTAGGCAATTACTTTCAGGATCTCCTCCTAAAAAAGTTGTGCTCATTACTGCAACTCCCGTGAACAATAGTCTCTGGGATATTTACTGGCTTCTCACTTATTTCATTCGAAACGATGCAGTATTTGCCGATTCTGGAATAAAATCCATCAAGGATCACTTTGCAGTTGCAATGGCTATGAATCCCGACGATCTGTCTCCCGAACATCTTTTTGACATACTTGATGCAATTGCAGTTCGTCGAACTAGAGAGTTTGTAAAAACTCATTATAGAAATGACACAGTTGTAATAGATGGAGATCGGGTACCAATTGTTTTTCCAACTCCACGAGTTAGAAAAGTTATATACAATCTTGATGAAGTACTACCCGGGTTTTTTGATAGGTTTGCCCACGCATTAGATGGTACAGCCGTCGGACCAGGTGATCCTACTGTACTTTCTCTTGCCAGATATTCACCTAGCCAGTACCGTTTAGATAATAATTTTGAACCTCATGAAATTCAACTTGCAGGACTTTTAAGGTCTGGGCTTCTTAAGCGTTTTGAATCGTCAGCTCACGCATTTGCTAGAACTTGTAGAAAAATGGTAGCCAATCATGATGCTTTTCTAACTCTTTTGGATCAAGGCAAAATCGGAAAAGGTGAAGTTCTTGCCGACTGGATTGCAACTGATGCAGATGACGAGGAAGAAATTAATGAATTTTTTTCTGCTAATGCAGAAGCATTGGATTCAGCTAGTGATTATGATACCGAACTACTTAAAGCAAATGCTGCCTCTGATCGAGATTTGCTTTTGAATTTCGCTGAAGTTGCTGAAAACGTTAGTCCTGATACTGATCCCAAGCTTGCCCAACTTATTGAAGAGTTAGCTGAGATAGCATCCAAAGCAAAATCAGAAGGCATAGGGGAAGAAGATGAAAGAGACAAGCGCAAAGTAATCATTTTTTCATACTTTGCAGACACAGTGGAATGGATTACTAATTATATTTTAGAAAAAGTAAGTAGCGATCCTCGGCTAGCTGTTTATAATGACAGAGTCGCAAGCATTTCTGGAGTAGAAGGATCTAAACATGAGGTTCTCTGGGGATTTGCTCCTAGAACTACTGAGGCTCCAGGTGGGTCCGATGAAAATAAATATGACATAGTAGTCGCAACTGATGTCTTAGCTGAAGGTGTGAACTTACAGCAAGCTCGCCATATTATTAATTATGATCTTCCCTGGAACCCAATGCGCCTCGTACAACGTCACGGTCGAATTGATCGAATCGGTTCTAACCATAAAGAAGTTTTCCTAAGATGTGTGTTTCCAGATGCTCAGTTAGACGACCTCCTAGGTCTCGAAGAGCGACTCCATAGAAAGATTGCTCAGGCTGCAGCAGCAGTTGGAGTAGCAGAGATTCTTCCCGGAAGTCAAGCAAACGAAATAAATCTTGCAGACTCCAGAGAAGAAATTGAACGACTTAGACGTGAAGATGCGACATTATTTGAAAAAGGTGGAAGTGGTCGTTCTTCTCTTTCAGGCGAAGAGTATCGCCAGGAGCTTAAAACAGCACTCTTGCGTAATGATATTGGAGAAAGTATTAGGCACCTCCCGTGGGGCTCGGGGTCTGGGATGTCTATTAACTCTAACGATACAAAGCAAGGTTATGTATTTTGTGCTCGAATCGCAGATCACCCAAGACCAGTTTTCCGATACATTTCTTCGTCAAATACAGGTCAATCACCTATAAGTGATACGCTTACCTGTATCGATATTGCCCGACCACGAAATGGATTCGAAACTCCAAGATTATTAGATGATGATACGGCTAACGGAGCTTACTCTGCGTGGACTCGTGCGGTAGATGACATAGTGGAAAAATGGAATGAAGCTGCAGATCCTGCAAATCTTGCACCATCAATACCATTAGCCATGCATAGAGCAGCTGAGCTAGTTCGTGAGCATCGTCCAATTGAGATGACCATAGAAGCATCTGAAAAACTTATAGATGCTTTGCAGGCTCCTTATCCAGAGAGAATTGTACGGCTAATACGATCAGTACTTTCTACGAATGCCGTTCCTGAAGAGATAGTTCGACTTATCGAGAAAACAGTTTCTGATCTTGGACTCGAACCAACTCCACCTCCAACTCCTCTGCCAGAAATAACTTCTGAAGACGTTCACCTAATTTGTTGGATAGCACTAGTGTAGGAAATTACCTTTTATTATCGTAAGTACATGTAAATGGTAGGATTATCCTGATATTAAAAAGATTGCAAACTTCTTCGAGGCTTTCTTACTTCCTATTTCTGGGCCATGTCAATAGACTAACATCAGCGGCATAAGAATTTTCTATCACATTAAATGAGATTTTCTGCGGTGTTTCTACCTCAATTTCGGACAATATTCCGAGATTCGATGGTATGTCAAGTGTAAGTTGAACTAGCCATTCACGAATTTTTTCTTTATCTTTATCATTATCCATAACAACGAACAAAGAATATTTAGGAGGTGTAGTCTCGTCGCTAAATTGCATTAAAACATCTCTTATAGCTTCATGGGATACAGTTTTACCAGTTTTTGACACTTTGTCAGAGATTTGCCTTGCCAAATCGATGTGATGGTCTGGAACCGCCGGTCTATCATATCGTAAACCTAGCCATGTCTTGAGAGCTATGCGCCTATCCTCAGGTAATTCTTCTAGATTTGCTTGTTTTTTCATTACATTTGTTAGTAGTAGAGCAGACACCATCAGCCTCGGACTAGAAGATTCAATATAATCTTTTTCAAATAATTTGAATTTTTCAGATCTAATTCCCCAATCGTTTGGTGGATCATTAATGTATATGGGTCTTAATTCAATGCAAGGATCGTTGTCTGTTAAATTGGTTTTATCCAGATCACAATCTTGAGTTACCACAATCCATTTATTATGGTTGGATTTAATAGTTTCGATATCTCGAGATCTTCCCTTAGTTCGAACTGAATAAAGTGGTAACTGAGCACTGAACACAGAGCCTTGACGCCATCCATCATAGTATAAACTATCGTCCATGTACTAACTAACCTAGTCGTGCAAAGGAGCAACTGCATCTTGTTGTCGAATGTAGTTACCGACTATTAAGCCAGCGGTGCGTTGATTTAACAAATCAAGTGCAGCTAAGTAAGCTTTAGATGGTTGCCCAGATTTAAGATGTTCAATTACGCTTGGTTGACTACGAACTGATGAATTCAATATTCTTTGAGTTTCTTTGCTATCCTTTTTTGCTAACTCATAGATTCGTTCAATAACTTTATGTGCGTCGCTGATAGAATCCTTAATTTCATCAATGTGATATTTAGCAACTGGATTACCATTTAAAATCGCTTCTACTATTGAGTTATTGCTTAGTAAAACATCTCCTAATTGTATTGACGACCAATCTGTCCAACGTAAAATATCACTAATTTTACTTTTTATATTTTCAGAAACAAGCAGTATAGAATCAAAATCAGGAAACTGCAGGTCCCAATTTTGTATGATCCATATCAAATTAGTTGTATCAAGAGTTTCTTCCCTAGTTGAAACTGATCTGGGCTCAGCAGTACAATTATCGTTAAGGGGATCTAGCAATTGCAACATAGTAATTATTTTAGTATCAACCGCTCAAAATATTTAGCACCTTCGTCAGTAAGTATCCAAAAAAAGAATTTATCAATTACACTATGTAATTTAGAAATTTGATGAGTCAACTCCTGAGCATCAAACGCCTGAGGAGAATTTATATAGGAATCAATATCTATAAGAAAACCCTTATTTTCCTTCAGCAACTTAGAATCAAGGCCTGGTATGATCGTATTAGCTGGAATTAAACCATGTCTTAAAACTGAGTTAACATCTGGGGCGTAATAATCATTCTGGTTATTCATGGAGTATATTAGCATCGTTTGGGTAATGCTGGCTTCAATCAAGGTTTCGTTATTTACTATGTCGCTACCAATCCATCCTATGATTTCTGGTTTGAACCAAGCTTTCCAAACACTTGGTTCAGATTGAGGAATTTCTACGACATTGATATACCGCAAAGCTATGCGATCAATACGCTTAATATGGAGTTCCGTAGAAAGAGCATCCATAACTTTACTAAATCTTTGCTGGAAATTATCAAATTCAAAATATTGCGATCCTACCGATATAGTCGCACTATTTGGAAACACTTGTAATGCCCAATCAGAATCATCTGAGAACAACCATCCATCAAATTTATTGCTTTGAACACTAGATGAACCAAGTGGATCTAAAGCTACAGATACTTGCTGACTTGATAGCTGATGCATGTAGGGGAATTTTTCTTCAACTGCTGCCTTAAAACCTTCGATCGACCTTAAGTCAGTAATATTTGAAATGAACGGAAAACTTACCTGCCCTATAGCTTTCATAAGTGGTGGACGACCTAACCGATAAAGAGGAGGAGAATCTAAATCAAACATCATGATTCACCAATAGACTACAAGAATGTTCCACTTGTTACTATTATAGTTCAAGTTAGCAAGGAATGTTATTCTTCCATTTATTTGCATACAGCAATTATAATCACAGGTATTACTCACCAATCAGAAATAGCTGGAAAGCTTCAACACAAAGTAAAGTAAATGAGATAAAAGAAATACAAATTATGACTTTTCGAATTTAACAATTCAAAAATACAAGATGCTAGTTTGAACATTTTTATCGGCTACCTCTAAAATAATGCACACTAATTTATTATTTTAATTTCTGAATTATTTCTATCTTTGTACGCTACGAGTGCCACCATCAAAAATAGTAGGCTTCAATTTATCATAAGGATTTAACTTTATTGGAAAGATTTCTTTCTTATCAAGGACAAGTTGTTATTTAAACCCGCCAATTGTTAGATCCGAACAAAAGAATTGTTGTTGAACAGGATAGTTAAAATCACTACATTCTGCAGTAAAAGTGTGAGATCGTCTATTTTATTGGTTAAGCCAATAATCACACTTACAGAACAATCATTTATTTATGATTTTTTTTTAGGGATTACTTTAAAAGCCTGTATATTTCGGTTAAATCCGCCACCCATTTCGGATTTAAACCGCCACCCATAACCGTTTTTCATTTTTCTTAATTTTGATTTTTCAAATAGGCCCTCCTTTCTTTTTTTGTATTGGTATATTTTGTTCAGTTTAATGATGTTGTTCCATGTTGGAACTTCGTTTAAATTTTAGCTTATTTCATCTTATTTTGATTCTTGAATTTGATCTATGGTTGAACTTTCTGATTTTTTCGCTTTTCGCATTGATTCTCCAGTTAAATTAATTGTATGTGAATTATGGATTAGTCTGTCTAAGATTGCATCAGCCATAGTTGGATCTGAAAGCATTTGATGCCACTGTTTTATTGGTAGCTGAGATGTGACAATCGTCGATCGCCTTTCAGACCTGTCTTCAATTACTTCCATTAAATCCATGGTTTCGCTTGCTTTCAGCTGGGTTAAACAAAAGTCATCTATTATCAGTACCTCAAATCTAAGAAGCTGACACAAAACCCGATGATAACGACCATCTGCTTTTGCAATTGCTAGTTCTCTTAGCAAACGAGAAAAAAGCTTATAAACCGCAGTATGTCCGTTTCTGATTGCACTGTGAGCAAGCGCACATGCCAAATAACTCTTTCCTACTCCGGTGGGACCTGTTATCAAGATATTTTGTTTTGAATTTACCCACTGAGATGACCCAAGGTTCATTATAAGGGCCTTATTAAGACTTCTGTTTGAGTGGAAGTTAATATCTTCAATGGTCGCATTATGTCTTAGTTTTGCTCCCTTGAGACGGGTAATAAGCCTTTTGGAGTCCCTATTTGCTATTTCACAGTCAACAAGCAGCCCCAGTCTTTCTTCGAAGCTTAAGGAGCTAAAGTGAGTACTTTCAAACTGATCGTTCAAAGCAGAGACCATTCCGAACAGGCCTAAGTCGTTTAATTTGGAGATTGTCGCATTATCAAGCATTGTTGGCCTCGTTTTCTATTTTTGAATGGAAGTATTCTTCTCCTCTTATATTTGGATGATCAACCGTTTGGATCTCTACTTCTTCTTCTAAAGGTTCTTGGTCTAGATTTTGCTTTAAGATGGATTCTACGCTTTTAAACGAAAAACTCCCAACTGTAAAAGCTCTTTCACAAGCTTTTTCAACTCTGTCATTTCCATAAGTCTTAGGAAATGACAGTATTCCTTGGCATGCCTTAAAGCCCTGTTCTTTGACATACTTTTTTTCCATGATACCGTTTAGGAGTTTTTTACAGTAATCTCCGATATTTTCAGCTGATTTAAGAATGTACTCTTCTGTCCACTTGTTCTCATAGTTATGATTTGGTGGCATGTGACCTTTAATCGTTACGTACTCACCTTTATAAGTTGCAATTTTGTGGCTAGCAATTCTTACTCCCTGACTGAAAATCTCAACTATTTTGTTTGTTATGCGTACTTCTACTTGCTTGCCGATATAGCCATGGGGGACGGAATACCATCTGTAATTGTGGCATATGTGATAGTTGCTTTGAACCGCTGCTTTCTTCCATATCCCGTACTCATATCTTGTTCGTGGCAATGGTCTTAATAGGGGCTTGTCAATCTCGTCAAATAAAGTCTGTCTAGTACCGTCTTTATTGGTAAGCTCTTTGTTGTTTAGTTCGTCTAAAAGTTCAAGGATTGTTTCATTTAGCTTATCTAATGAGTAAAACTTAATATTTCTTATTCTTGCAAGTATTGATCTTTCGACAATCAAGACATGATTTTCTACTTTTGCTTTATCTCTGGGTTTTCTTACTCTAGTTGGGATAACTTCAACCAGATAGTGACATGCAAATTCCAAAAAAGCTTTATTAATGATAGGTTCATAACGTGACGACTCATATACAGCAGCTTTTGCGTTGTCGGGTACTATTGCTACTGGTAGCCCTCCACAGTACTCAAGGGCCTGAATACAGCTCGTAATCCAGCTTGGGGTAGTCTGATCTTGAGTTGCGCATGCATATGTATAGTTGCTTGCCCCCAATACACTTACAAAGATCTGAGCCAAAAAATCAATTTCGCCTGTTTTTTGATCAAATATTGGTACGGTATCACCAGAATAATCGATAAATAACTTTTCGCCAGCTTTATGTTCAAAGTGCATAGTTGCGGCTTTGATATTAATAAACTTTTTATATCTGTCACAGAACTGTGTATATCCGATACCGTCTTCATATTGTTCTTTGTATTCACGGTGGAGCTGCATGAGAGTTAGATGTGGGTGTTTTCTAAGCTCTCTTGCAACTTCTTCAAAATCTGGCAAGGGACGTGT
This sequence comes from Actinomycetes bacterium, assembly GCA_021791915.1. Classification (GTDB taxonomy): domain Bacteria; phylum Actinomycetota; class Acidimicrobiia; order Acidimicrobiales; family JABEUL01; genus JAJZNL01. The sequence goes on from JAJYVQ010000021.1 coordinate 23,234, forward strand.
TGTGACAGTTTCTTTAGCATCTAAGCCAAAAAACTGTTCATTTAATGTACTTGGTTCCGTTGTTTCTGGCAACGGATAACTTATACCAAGTTCATTAGCACGGTCTAGGTACTTAGATACCGTAGTTCGGTGAATATTAAGCATCTGAGCTGTTTTTCTGTCACTAAACCCAGCTGATTTAAGTCTTAGTATTTCTATAATGTCTTTCAATGGTAACCTTTCTTTTGGCATGGTATTCCTCCTTAATAGATAATTTGCCTATATAGAGGATGCCATGCATTTAAATCTAATAATTGATTTTTTTAACTAATTATGCCCGGCGGTTTAAATCCGAAATGGGTGGCGGTTTAAATCCGAAATGGGTGGCGGTTTAAAGCCGAAATGGGTGGCGGTTTAAAGCCGAATTATGCAAAAAGCCTTCAAGTTTTAAGTAGATCGCTTAATGGTAATCCATTAAGGTTTTATATATAGATTATCGCCATTAACGACTAAATTATCGTGGAGGCTTACGTTATCTGTAAGACTTTTCTTCTTGTCTGGAACGAGTTGATGATACGAAACCGCCAGATGATGGTTCTGGACAAACGACTTGCCTTTGAATTGAATAGTTGGCATATATCGATTCTACAGCAGGGGTGTGACAGGAATCATGAATTGTCTAAACCAATACTCACACTACTACCGTAACCGATCGATTATTTATGCTTCCTTTTGGATGGTTTTTTAGGTTTCTTTCGCGTTTGAGCTAGATCACTTGCAGCTACTTCCCTTTCTCTTTGAGTAGAGTTGGGATCGCTCAAAATGCTTCCGGCTTCGGAAGCTGGTTTTTTTCCTGTTGCCATATATTCACCTCCTTTCAGGTTAAAATAGCCTAATCTAAGTTTAGCTATGACTTTTTATGAAAGCAAACATATGTTCGAGATTCAAAGGCTTTATTGGGAATCAATTGGGAATCAAACTCCCGATATTGCTTGATACGAGACGATACCAGACGGACTGACACCCCTGCTGAACAGGTAAAATAATACTAGACACTACTAGACGGACGAACTCAGTCTGATTCCTAAACCGTGCGTCGCAGGTTCGAGTCCTGCCGGGGGCACTGTGTGAAGTCTTAATACATGGGACACTGCCGCAGGCGCCTAAATTTAATCAACCCTTGTATCTAGAACATTGGCTTAACAGGTTTATGAAGTCCCTTACAAATCTCAAAAGATAAATACTAGAAATGAAATAGAATCAAATGAACTAGTCTGGCACTTTGTGAGGACTTTCAGAAGTCTGAAGTAAACATACTTAAAGAGACAAAGTTTTTCTCGGTTTTGACAAAGATTAAATTCGGCGTATT
>JAJYVQ010000176.1 GCA_021791915.1 Actinomycetes bacterium
ACGTAATAGCCATCGTACTTCTCATCCTCTTTAAGTCTCTCTTCGTCAAACACTAGTGGTTAAGTCCTAATAAGTGGCGTGTGAAATAGTGAGCTAAGGGACCAACCCACATTTGCGACAGTCGCTGCGTCAACCTAATAATAAATAGTTTCTAACAATTAAGGAGATTAACAATAACTGTCGACACAAGTACGGATCTTATAGTTTAGCTTAGCAAGTTTATGGAAAGCTCTGATTCCGATAGGGATCTACTCAGGAAGATGCTAGCTGGCTTTGCCCAAATGTTAATATCAGCTGAAGCATCTGGTGATGCTAACTGAAAATCCCCAGACCTGCTAATTGAAATTCCCCACCTAGAACTTCTCAAATCTGTGGTTCTAATTTATTATAATCGCTAAATTATTGGATTTCACCTCCTTGGCTCATTGAATGTGATTTTGCACTGTAGGATCTCATTCTATATGATTCTCCGTTTATATTGAAGACGACACTTTTATGCAATAGCCTGTCTAATGTGGCTGCAGCAACCATCGGATCTTGAAATATCTTTCCCCAAGACGATACGCCTAAGTTTGTAATTAAAATAGTTGAAGCTTTTTGATATCTGGATGTTATTACGTTAAATAATGCATATGCCGCATCTTCTGGTAGAGGCAAATAACCAATCTCATCTATCACTAATACTCGTGAGAGTAGCATAAAAGTTCATCATTGATGCCCGACTACTTTCAATTGTAACCTTGTAACATTTAGCCACTAAATTAGTAGCAGTGGTGTAATGGGTCTTAAATCCAGCTTCAATTGATTTTCTAGCTAAACATATAATTAACATTTAACCCTTCAAACACAACTGTTTGGAAAAACTCATTCAAATTCTGTACAAAGGTATCACCTATTTTATAAAATCATTACAGACTTTAAAGTAGGAAACCTGAGCGCTCATTAACTTGAATGACAAACTACAAAGTTTTAGAATCTAAATGTTCTCGAACACAACTTTCACGTATAGCTCGGGGATGCCTGAACAGTTACGAATTTAAATTTCCAACAGTCAAAGTTGGCAAGCGTTTTTAGAATGTGATAGAATATACATTTGATATATGGATGGGAAATTTAATCAAAAAAAAATAGTTGTCGGAATCGATCTTGGTACCACATATTCTGCGATTGCAGTAGTCAATCCCAATGGAAAGGCTGAAGTACTGCCAAATCGTGAGGGAGATCGAATTACACCGTCGGTAGTATTTTTTGACGATGACGGGGTGACCATAGTAGGATCTGCGGCAAAACGATCAGCTATATTATCGCCGCTCAATGTAGTTCAGTTTGTTAAAAGGCAGATGGGTGAATATAATTGGCGATTTGAACCGACTTGTGGTGGGTCTTATAGCCCAGAGGAAATTTCCGCAATTATACTTAGACGGCTAAAAGAAGATGCGGAACTTATTTTGGGGGACGGGGATGTTGCCGACGCAGTAATCACGGTTCCAGCTTTTTTTGACGATGCTCGACGTCGTGCCACTAAGGACGCAGGTAGGATTGCTGGACTTAATGTACTTCGTGTTCTTAATGAACCTACTGCTGCAGCGCTAGCTTTCGGACTAGATCTTGGTGGTACCGGGACAGTATTGGTTTATGATCTAGGTGGTGGTACATTTGATGTAACTGTAATGAAAATTGGAGACGGTGTCTTTGATGTACTTGGAACGGATGGTCTGCATGAACTAGGTGGGTTTGAATGGGATAACAGACTGATGCTTTGGTTAAATGACCAATATCAGAAAGAGGGTGGTGAAGATTACACTGAGACTTTTGAATTAGAAGCAGAGTTGCGAGAAAAAGCTGAAATGGCAAAATGTCATCTTAGTTCCATGCCACAGGCTAAGGTAATACTTAGCCGTGGGGGGGTGAATAAAACGATTACTGTCACGCAAGAGATTTTCGATGATCTGACTAGCGATCTTCTCAACCAAACAAGAGACATGACATTATCATTACTTGAGGAATTAAGTCTAAATTTCAGTGGAATTGACACTATATTGTTGGCGGGTGGGTCAACTAGGATGCCGCAAGTCAGAAAGATGTTAGAACAAATATCAGAGAAGATACCACTTCGAGCCGATAATGCAGACGAATTGGTGGCCATTGGTGCAGCTATTCAAGCCAGTTTGGAAAAAAGCTTAACCGAAAATGTCATACCAGGTAAACACGCCAAGATTATGGATGTGACCTCTCAGTCACTCGGGATTATTGCACTTAATGAGATGGGGACACTTTGCAATTCTATTATTATCAAACATAATCAAAAGATACCTGTGAGTGAATCTAAGATATTTAATACGGTTAACGAAAACCAAGTTGAGATTAAAATTGACGTAACGCAAGGTGACGATGAGGATCCAGAATATGTGCGGTTCGTCACGAAGGAAGGTGGACAAATATTCACAATTCCTCCGTATCCAGCAGGAGCACCAATCAAGGTTACGTTCCACTATGATATAGATCAGACGATTCAAGTTGAAGTGTACGACTTAACTGCCAATCAATCCCTCGGTAAGTTTGAAATTGATAACGTAGCCAATTTAAATTATGAACAAGTTACAGTAGCTCGTGAAAAAAATAAGAAAATAGAGGTGAGATAAATTCATGCAAACAGTAGATGAAAGTTTTGTCAATTTTTATGAGATTCTACCAGGGATCGTTGAAACTTCAAATGGGGAAGCTATACGTAAAGCGATAAGAGAGCAACGTCAGATATGGAACAAGCGTGCCGCACAGGCCGATCCAGTTAAGCGGGAAATTGCTCAAAAGCGAATTCGAAATCTAGGTGAAGCTGAACGAATATTATTAGATAAGGACAAAAAACGGGCCTTTGATCAACAGGTACGTAATTATCACCCACAGGACGATACTGTCGCCAAAGGAAGTACTGGAGTAAGGGATTGGATGTCTGATGCCCGTGAATATTTTAATCACGGGAACTTTGCTGCAGCTTATTATGCCGCTCGTGAAGCCATTACTACCAACGGAGCAAATCACGAGGCATGGTCGATTCGTGCTAATTCATCGTTTAACCTAGGGAATTTTACCGATGCAGGATTTGAGTTTCGTGAAGCGATTCGCCTCAAACCAGATAATGCTTCGTACTACCTTGATTACGGAGATGCGTTTAGCCAGCTTGGTGATTTAGTTAATGCCCGTGGTATGTACGAGTCAGCATTGCGAATCGAACCAGGCAATCCCCTCTATCGCACAGCTGTTGCTAGCATTATGATGCAAACTGGCGAAATAGATCCTGCATTGCAGATTATGGAAGATGTTGTTAAAGAATTTCCAGATGAAAAGTTTTTCCAATACTATCTAGCATTAGCTATTGAAGCGGTACAGGATAGCAAACTATCAGTTACCAACGACAAAAGGCTAATTATTACATCTGAAGCACAGATCGAGCTTGTGAGAAATATGTCAACTCGTGCACTTCAATTGAAATTTGATGACGATCCATTGCGAAAAACCTTGCAACACAATCTTGATCTCGCCGAACAAGCTTCTTCTGTAAAGTGGTATCATTCAAGCATTGGTGGTTGGATATTTCTTCTTCTTATCAGTATGCTTTTCATTGCTGCGCACGGTATCGGAGTCCTTTTTATGATTATTGTTATTTCGTTATATGTTGTAACGCATCGTCGTCCGGTATGGAAGCAAAACTCCAAAAATCTCTCTATTGTCAAGAGAGGTATTTAGGCTTTTAGCAAGATAAAATTCGAATGGCAAATGAAGAAGTGCTAGATAAGCTTGCTGAAGAAGTGAGGAAGCTAGGCGATCTTTTTCAACGTAGGCTTCTTGAAGATAAGGCCAAGAGCAAACTTTATGACGAGCTTTACGAGCAGTTGAGGATAGCACGCGGTGCACTAGCTGACCAACTACTTGTACCGCTATTAATGGAGTTACTGCTTCTCGTTGATCGAATATCAAGATTTGACAAAGTTGATTACTCATCTTTAGAAAGTATTATGGATGAGTTACTAGAAATTATAGAAAGACGTGGGGTCCGCCCTATTCCTACGGCTGAAAAATTTAATCCCGCTATTCACGAAGCAGTAGCTATAGAATCAGTAGCCGGTCGGACACCTGGTTCCATTCTCAAAGTAGTTAGGCGTGGTTATTATCTTGGTTCTCAGCTTTTGCGACCTGAACGTGTTGTAATTGTTGCGCCAGTTAATATCCACCAGACGGACATACCCCTGAGCTAATAGATGATGATGGTACATCGATTAAAAAGGTATTTGGATGATATCAGAAGATTTTAAATACAGCGGTGGCGTAGGGCGAGAGCATGCTGGTCGTAGCAAAAATAGTGAATTAGATCAAGATTGTTTTCCTGATTCGATTTTTAAATCACGTGAACGGGTGATGTGTGCAATTTCTGAAGGAAGGCAGTCTTTGGCCGTTGAAATGTCAAAATCGCAAATGATGTCAGCGGCTTACAATAATGTCATTGATCTTCTACGACTAACAATTAACGATCATAAAGATCAATATGGTAAAATGTATACAAATCAACCCTATAAATGTAAATTTATTTATAGGATACCTCAGATAACTCCATATGAAAATGCTGGCGTTGTTGCAGGAGCTAATAAATTTGTCGAAGAACTGGCTGGAAGGACTAAAAGCCAGAATCATGAACACCTGTCGTCAGTGAGTTCT
>JAJYVQ010000177.1 GCA_021791915.1 Actinomycetes bacterium
AAGTAAGATTACAGTTATCGGTTAGATTTTTGTGAGTGGGATGATCTTCGACTGTTTTATTATATATGTACAATTTAAATTTATCTTAAAAACAACTTAAAAAATCTCGTTAAACAATTAGCTACGATTTAAACTAGTCCATAGACCATCGTCTTTAATATTGTTTAAGAGTTCTTTGACCTTAAACTCAATTTCACTTACAATTGAAATTACAGTAGAGTAGTCTTGATCCGCTGGATCTTGCAGGTCCCATTCTAGATAAACTTTTCCAGGATAAATTGGACAAGTTTCGTCACATCCCATAGTAATTACTATGTCAGAGGTCTCTACTTTTATCTTATCTAAAAGAGACGGTACATGATCCAAGGGAAAGTAGCCAAGTTCACTTAAAGCTTTTTTTACGAGAGGATTTACCTGATCTTTAGGGGAAGTGCCAGCCGAAATAACTTTTATATTTTCTGTTTTTAGATGCGATGCAATAGTTTCTGCAGCATAAGATCTACCTGCATTGTGAGTACAGGCAAACAGTATAGTTAGAAATTTTGATAACTTTTCTGACATATTTGCTTCAGGTGTTACAGATGATTCCGTCGATAAGCCTGTTGGCAAGTTATTTTCTGACGAAGCTTCCGATGGTTTGTTTGACATAAGTTAGCTACCTTACTTTATAAAATATTTGCTCAAATTTCTGGATAAATAAGTTAAAAGAACTAGCGTAGGTATTTCAACCATAGGTCCAGTTATACCTGCGAGAGTTTGGTTCGATGAAATTCCAAATATACCTATTGCTACAGCAATGGCAAGCTCAAAGTTGTTTCCAGATGCCGTAAATGCTAAACTGGCAGTTTTTTCATAACTAAATTTAAGTTTATATCCTGTAAAAAATGCAGAAAAAAACATAACTAGAAAGTAAATAATTAGTGCTACTGCTACATTTAAGATTAACAGGGGCTGTTTTAGTATGTATTTTCCGGAGATACTAAATAGCATAAAGATAGTGAAAATCAGACCAAAAGTTGCTACATGCCCGATTTTATTACAAAAAATCGTCTCGTACCACTTCCTAGAAAAAATCTGTTCCAATATTAGTCTGGTGATAAAACCCAAAAGAAGCGGGATTCCCAGATAGATAAGAATATTTTCGGCAATTAGCCAAAATGAAATGTGTACCACCGCAGTACCTAAATGTAACCATGACGGTATTTTGGTCAAATAAAGATATGCTAAAACAGAATATGCTGTGATTTGAAAAATGCTGTTTATCAGAACTAATAGTGCCGTCAGTTCTGAATCACCTTTTGCCATGTCACTCCACAGAACTACCATCGCAATGCATCTTGCGATACCCACAAGTATTAGACCAGTTCTCAATGAACTACTGTCAGGTAAAAAAATCCAGGCAAGTATGAACATTACAGCAGGTCCCAACAACCAGTTAAATATAACAGATACGAAAATCTGTTTTTTACTTGATCCCAGAAATTTAAATTCATGGTACTTAATTTTTGCCAAAGGAGGATACAGCATCAACAAAAGTCCTAGAAATATCAAAAGAGATACTCCTTTGGTAACCTGAAGAGAGTTAATTCGGCTAACAAAGGCCCCATTTAGTTTTCCAAATAAAAGACCTAGCATCATTGCTAAAAGAATAAAGAATGGAAGAAACTTGTCAGTTAAGGAAAGTTTGGTGTAAGAAGAATCAATACTGTCAGAAGACTCACCAGCCTGAACGTTCTTCTTAGATGGTAATGAAAATTGTCTGTTCAAGGTAATATGAAAAAAAGTAAGATTTCGATAAATCTAAGAAAGATCTAAGTCAAACATTTGTACAATTAAATCCATAAGAATCGGATTTACCGAAAAATAAGACCAGTTAGCGCGTTTTGTTTTTATAAGCACTTTAGTATCTTTTAAAATTTTGAGGTGGTGGGACAGAGTCGGCTGAGAAAGGTTGAACGAAAGGTTTAGATTACAAAGGCACGCTTCGTGATTCGAACTCTGAAGTATTAGCGAAACTAGTTTAAGTCGAACTGGATCTCCAAGTGCTTTGAGAATCCTATATAGTTCAAATAGATTTTGTGGCTCATCTACGTTTGATATTTTTCCCGGGATGCATTCTTCAGCAAAATCGTAGGAATCCGACTTAATGTTTGTGGAAGTTTTTTCCACTGGTAACATAGACATATTTAAATATTAGCATTTATCTATATAGATAATCATCAATGTTATCAAATATTTTAGGGAAATATTTAAGGTACAGACTAATAAGGCGATTAAGTAAGCAAATTACCTGTATATTGGGCTTATTACTTAAGTTTGTGAAGCAAAAATCGGTACTAAATCGGTCGATTAAATAAAGATTTATTAAAAATTGTTTGTCAGAGTTATATTTGTCTGATCTATTGTTTGATAGAATTAAATTAACAGATAAGGAGGAGACATTTATGAGCGATTTTAATGATTCATATGGTGTCGATGAACATACTGATTCGGAAATTACCGAAGATGTCATATGTTACGCAACCTCTGATTCTTTTGAAAATCGGGCAGTTTCCATTTTTCGACCGCTTTTAAGCGGGCATTTAGAACACTTTTGTGATTTAGACAAGTTAATGGAAATAGTTTTTATTAAAGGGGAAACCTGCAGCTACACTGAACACTACAAGTGTTCTAGGATGGTTAATTTTTACAGACATATGGTTATATATGACTTGACGACATGTTTGGCAAAAGATAGATGCCAACAACGCACGAATCAGGCTGACGGTTCCCGCAAAGGAAGGAATTTATTAAATGTCAGAGATCAAAGAAGGTCAATCGGATCTGACAGAAAGCGCGGATCTGGTCAACAATGCACGAGAAGACCGAGATGAAGGAGAAAAAAAGAGTACTTCGGGTACAGTTTCTTCAAATAATTCAGGTAATTCAGAAAAATTAAAACCAAAAATTGGTGATTCTAAGTCTCCATCAGAGCCGATTCAAAGTTTAGGAACTACAGAATCTAAGGTAGGGAATTTCTCTGGTACCTCTGAAAACCAAACGGGTTCAAAACAACGAAGACCGAAAATAGGGGATTCTAGACCCGCTCCAAAAAAACCAGCGGTGACTGGCAATGGGAAAAAGAGCAACAGTCCCAAAAATTGGCAGAAAGGCACCAATAATTCTTCGGATAAATCTTCTGGAGTTTCTGCAGGTGAATCGATTTTAGATACGACATTGCCGAAAAACGTAACTAAGTTTGAAATGCCGAATACAACTGGACGCTATCTGGCATGCGTCCATGTCACTGCAGATCATACGCAGTTGGCGATATTAGAGGGTAGAACCTTGGTTGAACACTATGTTTCTAAAAACTCCGATGAAATTTCAGAATTGGACGGAAACATTTATATGGGTGAAATCAGAAATATACTTCCTGGGATGGAAGCTGCATTCGTGGATATTGGGACGCCAAAGAATGCAGTTTTGTATCAGCACGACGTTAAAAGTGATGCGGAAGACTTAGAAGAGTCAGATACCGATGTGGAAAATCCGAGAATTGAGCAGGTTCTGAAAAATGGGCAGTTTATTTTGTGTCAAGTTATAAAAAATCCTATTGGGGTTAAAGGAGCCAGACTAACTCAAAGCGTATCCTTGGCTGGCCGATACAGTGTATTGGTTCCTGGTGGTAAGTCCGTAGGAATATCCAAACGGTTAGATGACCAGGAAAGACGTCGGCTTAGAAAAATTGTAGACAAGATTAAACAACCAGGCTTCGGATATATAATAAGAACAGCAGGGGCAGGGGCAAAAGCTCAAGATATTGAAACTGACATTGCCCAACTTTATAAAACTTGGCTGAGCGTAGATACGCAGGCTAAAGAGGTTTCAAAACCGACATTGCTTTATAAAGAACCTCATATGGTAATAAAAGTCTTGCGGGAAGAGTTATCGGAGGATTTCCGAGGCGTTGTTTTAGACAACTACAGGATTTATTGTGAGGTAAGAGATTATGTTAAGTCTATAGCCCCTGAACTGGCAGAGCGAATTTATTTCTACGATTTAAGGGCAGAATCGTTGCCTGTTTTCGAATATTTCCACGTACATGAACAGCTACACAAAGCATTAGACCGAAAGGTTTGGTTACCTTCGGGAGGTTCATTGGTAATCGATCGTACGGAGGCTTTAACTGTTATTGACGTGAACACGTCAAAAAATGTCGGAAAATCCAATTTGGAAGAGACTGTCTTCAAAAACAATATGGAAGCCGCAGAAGAAATTGCCAGACAACTAAGGCTTCGTGACTTGGGCGGGATTATCGTGATCGATTTTATAGATATGATGGTTAAACAAAACCGGATTGATGTTATGAGTGCCTTTAAGTCAGCTCTTTCTAGAGATAAAACTAGGACTCAGGCATTTGATATTTCCGAATTGGGTTTAGTGGAGATGACCCGGAAGCGGGTCTCGGAGGGTTTGGTTGAGTCACTGTCCCATACTTGCCCAACATGTGACGGTAGGGGAGTTATAGTTGAAGAAGACGAGTATAATTAACTGATAAACTATATTCTGTAATAAAGTTCTGCAACAAATTCAAGCTGGAACGTACTACGGCCCTTCTTATGGAAACTAAATTAAGGTTAAAGTGTAGAATTGACTTTGGGATTTGAATTAGTTTTCAATTTAGAATTTGTTCCGATAAGCACTGCGTTATGTAACAGTT
>JAJYVQ010000178.1 GCA_021791915.1 Actinomycetes bacterium
TCGCATCCAGAGCTCAAGTGGACGAAAACGGAACATATACGGGTGATATGGAACGCTACTGTTTTGGAGAGTATAAAGCTCAGGCTGTAAAAGAAATCGCTGCGAAAGAAGGCTTGGATTTGGATAGCTGCTATTCCTACTCAGACTCAGTTACTGATGTACCAATGTTAAGTCTAGTTGGACACCCAGTTGCTGTTAACCCTGACCGTGCACTACTAAAAGTTGCCAAAGAAAACAGTTGGGATATCAGGTACTTTACCGAAACTATACGACTGACCGAGCGGAGAGGTTTCCTTACTAAAAAAAATACAGTAGCAATTACTGGAATAACCGCACTTACTGCAAGTGGCGCACTTGCCATCGGATGGCTAATGGGAAGACACAGAAAATTCGTCGAAGAACAGAAACAAGCTGTATCTGTTGGATAGTAGACAAATTCGACGCAGCTACAGGCAAAATGTGATGGTAAATCAGTTTGACTCTACACATTCAAGACTGGTAATTCAGTTCTGTTAGGTCCTTTCGGTCTCTAAAATATTCTTAACTACACTAATTCTAGGACCGTACAAGTAGCCGAATCATGCGAGATGGTCTAATTTTCTCGAAGGCTCCCAAACTTTTTTAAAGATTTAATCTTTGCAAATCATAATTTATGTATTTTTCTAGATTCTCTGTAAAAAGGCTTTAGTTTCTGTCTAAATTTTGTAGCGTGCTTCTATCTACGGTTATTTTGCAATGAGTAACACCTTAGTAACACCCAATGTGACTTATTGAAACGAAGAACCTCGTTGGTAAGCAACTCATTGGAACCGTAAATATTATTGAAGGTACTTCACGGATCTCTTAAACTATCTTGCTCAACTTTTCGAAATTTAAATAACTTTTAAGCAACTTAATCGAAACTAACTATTTAAATCGCTTAGCTTTGGTTGCAACGATTCTTATTTTTAGTCACAAATTTTTTTGGCAAATATCAAAATACTTAGACTTTGAATTTTAGACTAATCTTCTTTGCAGATAAATCGATAGAAATGCGATACATATAAACTTGAAGCAAACTTGGCAATATATCATTCCTATGAATACTTAAGATTAAGGCAACTAAAATCCTTGTACTGCATTTCAAACCAATGTAGATACTTCAGCTACAGATACCTCAATACTCCAAGATCAAATGTTATGGTCTGGTATTAGATTACAACAACAGACAGAGTCTCATTACCATTTATGGAACTTTTAATTTAATATTACTTGGTATAAAATAGCTAACAAAGTATATTCAATCGTGATTTGAGCTACGCAACGAACTGAAGTGTGATCGCAGCACTCTCAAATGGCTCAAAACTAAAACTCGACCTAAGCTAGCTCAGTCACTGATTTATTAGCCAAAAATTCTTTTGCAGTTTAATCGCTGCTTTAGAGAAACAAATACTCTATAAGCAGCATAAACTGGATGTTATTACATCTTGAATTACTATTGGTCCAAGTACTTCTTAACGGCGATTCCGCCAATGGCTGCCAATATCAACAAAATTATAAACTTCTTCATGGTTACTATAGTAGCAATTATTTCAACAATCGATCTAATTTTTTCTAAAACTGGCCCTGATCGGAATAGTTTTTACAATGTTTTTTGCTAATCATAAAGAACACATCGTCAGGACAGCTAAATCTGTGTCTGCAGTTATAGCTATTCTCAGGATCGGGGGTTTTGTCGGACAATAAATCGATCATATCCAAAATAAGCTCATAAGATACAACACGGTCACCACAACCTAAACCTAAGGGTACAACTAAGTCCATTTCTTTAAAAATCGCCCTTGCAAACCTTGCTTTAATCACGAAAAAGCGTGATATTTTATCTCGGTTTATATTTGACTGAACTTTATTTTCTTTGACTAAATCCGACCGTAATTCTGCTTGTTGAAATAAATCATCACAAAAAATTTCATTCTGAATCATTTTATCCTGGTGGTGATCTAATGACAATGTATCGAATTGACGAAGTGTTGGGTTGAATCCGAAGTCAAACTCCCGAAGGCTTCCTTTAAAATGTGTCTTTTTGAAATTAGATCTACTTAAGTGGCATCTAACATTTAATTTTGACTGCTTCATAAAAATATCCTTTCAATAAATTAAGTTAAATTATTGAAAACAACTCTCAGCGATCTAATTAAATAAGTCTCAGCTAAGTACTTGTAATTTGAATAAGATCCCCGTTGAGACTTTGGATGATACCTTAGAATGCCACATGCAACCTGATTTATGAAAAAACAAATCTTGTTTGTGAAATTTACCTTAAACCTACGTAAAGTTTTTAACAGCAAACACAATGGTATATGGTCTAGAAAAGATTACCCGATATGTTGTTAGCATGAAACATCTCCAAAATAGAAATTTACGAAATATTAGTAATAGTTTCAAAACTTATTCAGTTTTTCAAGATAGCCGAGCAGCTTTTTTTGCATCTAGAGAACTCCAAATAGGTCAAGATAAATTTCAAAGAACTGGAAGTGCTTTATAGATATTTTTTTATCAATTCTATATCAGCAGCAACCATCATTCTAACTAGCTCTTCAAAACTTACTTCAGGTTCCCACTTTAAAATACTTTTTGCCTTCTTTGGATTACCGACCAGCAGATCCACTTCCGCTGGTCGAAAAAATTTTTCGTTAACTTTTATGTGTTTGTCCATATCAATACCTGCTTCATCAAATGCGATCTGACATAACTCCTTAACAGAGTGGGTTTCCCCAGAAGCTACCACATAGTCATCGGGTGCATCCTGCTGGAGCATCATCCACATTGCCTTTACGTAATCTTTCGCATATCCCCAATCTCTCTTAGCTTCCAAATTTCCCAGTTCAATAGAATCTTTAAGTCCACAAACTATCTGGGCAACCCCGTGTGAAATCTTTCGAGTTACAAATTCAAGACCTCTTCTTGGGGATTCGTGATTAAATAAGATGCCAGAACTTGCGTGCATCTGGTAACTCTCACGGTAATTCACCGTTATCCAGTGCCCATAAACTTTGGCAACTCCATAAGGGCTTCTCGGGTAAAATGGGGTGGTCTCGACTTGAGGCACTTCGATTACTTTCCCGAACATCTCAGAAGAACTAGCTTGATAAAACTTGATATCCAAATCTGTCATTCTTATGGCATCTAAAAGTCTCGTAACTCCTAATGCAGTTGTTTCCCCAGTTAATACTGGTTGAGACCAAGAGGTTTGGACAAATGACTGTGCAGCTAAATTATATACTTCCTGCGGCTTATTATCCCTTAAAATATGTATCATGGAAGCCTCATCTAATAAATCTGCGGTAACAAAAGTTATATCATCTTGTATGTGGGCTATTCTTTCAAAATTAAGCGTGGAAGAACGTCTCAGCATTCCTATCACTTCATAACCCTGATCCAACAAAAACTCTGCCAAATAAGAGCCGTCCTGTCCCGTGATTCCAGTTATCAGTGCCTTCTTTTTCATTAAAGCTCCTCAGTTGTAAATAAATTTAGCTAATTATAGATATTACTTGTATTTTTAAAATTTTTTAATAATTATTAAGGTAATTTGAATTAAACACTTTAAATCGGAAACATAAGATCTGTCGCAAATATCTAAGTTAAATTGAGCCTAGTCAATTTCCCTTGAAATTTGGCTTTCTTTTGTCCCGAAACGCTTCAATGCCTTCTTTTGCGTCATTAGAATAGCTCAAAACGCTCAAAGCAGACTGCAGTAATAACAATGCACTATCTGAATCCATATTCTCTACCGCATAAAAACTTTGCTTCCCCAGTTTTATAGCAATAGGTGGTCCATTGACGAAAAAAGATACGAACTCACTTAATGTTTGATCTATTTGTTCACTTTTACAAAGGCGATTTATAAATCCAATTCTGTAGGCCTCACTTGCGTCAATTCTTCTGCCGGTCATCATCAGCTCCAAGGCTATTTTCGGGGGGATAGCCCTTAAAATTGGGACCGAAATCATAAAAGGCCAAAGTCCTACGTTTATTTCAGTAGCTCCGAAAATAGAATTTTCCGAAGCTACGATAAAATCACACGCCAACGCCAAGCCGAATCCTCCTGCAACCGCATAACCGTTAACTTTGGCTACCACAGGTTTGCTTAGCGTCCACATTTTTTTGAACAGCTCTGGTAGTTTACCTTTAGCTTCGTGTTGTTGAATCATATTTGACTCTGAAGTAAACTCCATCATCGAACTGCTTCCCAAATCCGCTCCAGCACAAAATGCCTTGTCTCCTGAACCCTGAAGTACCACAACTCTGACCGTAGCATTGTCCTGAGCTATATCCATGCCTTGACCTAAAAGTTCCATTACATCTAAGTTCATCGCATTCCTAAACTCAGGTCGGTTAATGGTCAAATAAAATATCGAATCCTTTAGTTCAACCAACACCTGATCTTTAGCGTCTAAGCCAACTACGGCTATTTCATCTGAGTTGATAAAATCTCTTGATTTGTCCATTTAAATCATCTTTGAAATATTCAATATATACAATAACTTTACGGCACAAAGCCGTTAAAATATAAAAACCTTCAACAATTTTTACACTTACCTACATAGTAACTTTAGTTCAGCAATAATCAAACGGCTTTTAATTCGCAAAAAGGACAGTAATATTTTTATAAAAATATCTTTAGTTAAAAATACCT
>JAJYVQ010000179.1 GCA_021791915.1 Actinomycetes bacterium
TTATATTAATCTAGAATGCTTTAATTTTCATCGATAAACGATTACCAAAATATAGACTTGTGAGCAATTACTAGTATAGAATTAACTATATGGTTATTGTTTGGCTAGCGATAGCGGGAATTTTTTTAGTTGTGGAAATCGCCAGTACGGCCTTTTATGCAATATTTATTGCATTTGGCTCCCTCGTGGCATTTGTTAGTACATTAATCGGCGCTCCTTTGGTGGTTCAGTTGGTTCTGTTTGTTGTTTTTTCATTGGGTACAGTTTTGAGCTTGCGAAATAAATTGGTAAAAGCATTTAAAATACCTCACTATAAAAAATTAGTTTCTGGCATTGACGGTTTGGTGGGAAGCGACGGTATTGTAGTAAGAGAAGTTTTAAACAATATCTCGCCTGGCAAAGTTAAGGTTCATGGTGAAAGCTGGCTTGCCATTACCTATGACAAAGAGCCAATTGTACACAACGACCACGTTACGGTAATTGCTGTTGAAAGTGGAAAACTTGTCGTTGCAAAGATAGAATAGAGGTAATTGATATGGCTAAAGAAAATATTATATTTGCAAGCTCTGCTACAGTACCACTTGAAACAATCTTGGCGGTGGTAATTGTGATTTTGGTCATAATTATGTTTATCTTTAAGGCACTTAAGGTAATTCAGCAGGGCAATGTTGGCGTAGTCAAGAGGTTAGGTCAGTTCCATTCTGTACGCGAACCGGGTCTTACAATTATTACTCCGTTTGTAGACTATCTAGAACGAGTCGATGTTAGAGAAGAACCTTGGACCGGAGATCATCAGACGGTAATTACCAAAGATAATGTCAGCATATTGGTTAATGCAACTATTTTTGCTCAGGTTGTAGATGTTAAAAAGGCATTATTTGAAGTTAGCGATTACCAAATTGCCATAAATAATGTAGCAGAAGCTGCTTTGCGAAGCGTAGTAGGAAATATGACCCTAGACGAAGTATTAACGGAAAGAGAGCTTATTAACGCTGAACTTCAAAAGCATATGGAGCCTTTGGCGGAAAAATGGGGAGTCCATCTCAACAGGATTGAAGTTATAGATATTATTCCTCCAAAAAATATCTTGGACGCAATGGCATTGCAGAAAGAGGCTGATCAACAAAAGCGAGCCCTAATTCACAAATCAGAAGGGGAGCAACAGGCGGCCATAAATATTGCTAAAGGTCAACGACAGTCTGCAATTGAAATAGCCGAAGGACAGAAACGATCTGCAATCTTAAAAGCGGAAGGAGATCGGCAATCTCAGATACTTATAGCAGAGGGTCAACGGCAAAAAACATCTCTTGAGGCAGAAGGTAAAGCATTAGCAATTGAAAAAATCTATTCGGCAATACATCAGGCGAGCCCTACTCCTGAGATTTTGGCTATCTTACAATTAGAAACATTGGGACAAGTTGCCCTCTCTGATAATGCAAAGCTTGTTGTTCCAGTGGAAACAGCGGGCTTACTGGGTGCAACTAGTGTGTTAAAAGATATAATGAACGGTATATCATCTGCTCCCGAAGTCAACAAGTTAGACCCTCCGAATACCACAGGATCAAGTTAAGTAGCTAAGCAAGGTTTGTAACTTCAATTTATATTGCCAGATCAGATCTACCAATTTGAGCTGTTTTGAGACAACAGATTATTTTAAAATAATTATAGTTAAACTATTTGGAGAATAAGTTACTTGCCAAAGTGACTAAAAACGAATTAGTTAATGATTGTCAAATTGTTTCTGAAGCATTTAAGTATTTCCTAACCCAATCAGACGGAATAACTACGAGTATGTCATTTTTTAAAGCAAGCTCATTTGCCGTTTCGTCTATAGAGGCTCCCGCAACAACTTTCAAACATTTTACTGCGGTTGCTTGTTGAAGTTTTTCAGCTCTCCGAGTTACTCGATCGATATCGTCCTTATGAATCCTTGATGCGATTTCAGTAACAACATATACTTTGGATAAATCAGATTTCGTGATAGCAGTTGCCACAGAATCGACACAAAGTATATCAATTCTGTCGGGTTCATTTATATCTCCGTTATCTAATAGTTCAAATAGCAGCTCGGCCAGTTCACCTTTTTCCAAAATATTTACCTTGCGAAAACCAATATTACCAAGATACGCTGCAGCATTGATGCGCCATTTAGATTCTAGATCTGAGCCCATCAAATAACCGAGTCTATCATCATGATCTTTTACGATCCTAACTAACTGGGCAGTGGTTTCTTCAAGTTTTTTAGTAGATTCAACTAACTGTGCCAGAGTTTCTTCGTGCCTTTGACTTGTTTGCGCTAACTGTGCCAGAGTTTCTTCGTGCCTTTGACTTGTTTGCGCTAAGTGGGCAGTGGTTTCTTCAAGTTTTTTAGTCGATTCAACTAACTGTGCAAGAGTTTCTTCGTGCCTTTGACTTGTTTGCGCTAACTGTGCCAGAGTTTCTTCGTGCCTTTGACTTGTTTGCGCTAAGTGGGCAGTGGTTTCTTCAAGTTTTTTAGTCGATTCAACTAACTGTGCAAGAGTTTCTTCGTGCCTTTGACTTGTTTGCGCTAAGTGGGCAAGAGTTTCTTCGTGCCTTTGACTTGTTTGCGCTAAGTGGGCAGTGGTTTCTTCAAGTTTTTTAGTCGATTCAACTAACTGTGCAAGAGTTTCTTCGTGCCTTGCAGATATTTGAACAAGTTTGTCTAGGCGCTCATCAATAGTTGCGACATCTGCTGGAAGTCTCAAGAGATCTCGCGTAAGTATTACTGCACGTAAATCCTCTGCAAGCGCAGGATTAGTGTTCATTTCTTCAATGATCTCAAGAGTGTTCATAATAATATTTTAGTACGTTTTCGGTAGAACAATAGCTAAGGAACAGAAGATTAAAATAGCTTTTTGGTGTAGGTTCAGTTCCAGAAGTGAATCAATTTGAATTTTGTTACTTATACGATCTATCATAAATTATTAGTGCGTAGATCATTTATTATTTTGGTCCAAAATACTTTAATTTTGTGTGTGATAGGACTGTCTTTAAGTACATGTTCATTGATAGCGTCACCAATAGTTAAAAATACAGAGTTTGTAAAAGCAATAGGTTCTAAACTTTATTTAAACGGAAAACAGTTTCGATTTGGTGGTGCCAATATCTATTGGTTGGGGTTAGACGAAAATGTTGGTGGAATAAGGTATCCTACAAATTTTAGGATAGATGATGCATTGGAAACTGCCAAAGACATGGGGGTTTCGGTCGTCAGGTCTCATACCTTGGGGATATCAGTAGGCAACCCATTGAGTTTAGAACCTACTTTAGATAAGTTTAATAATCGTGCTTTTAACACGATAGATTATTCTGTATATGAAGCCAAGAAACTTGGAATACATCTGATAATTCCATTGACTGACAACTGGAATTATTATGAGGGAAGTTTTCATACTTTTACTTCGTGGTTACATCTTCCTTCCAATGAGTTTTATAGCAATGTACATGTTATTCATGTCTTTGAAACATACATTGCACACTTGTTGAATCATTTTAATCCGTTAACCAAACTCTATTTAAAAAATGATCCCACCATAATGGCTTTTGAATTGGGTAATGAACTAAATTCAATGACATTAACTTGGATTAACACAATAAGTACCTTTATACACAAATTAGCACCTCATCAATTAATCGCAGCTGGACAGCAGTACGGAATTAATCCTGCAACCCTAAGATCAAAATACGTTAGTATCGTTGACTGTCATTATTATCCACCTGTTATATCACAAGTAGAAGCTCAAGCAAGGGAAGCAACTTCTTCGAACAAAGTGTTCATAGCAGGAGAGTATGGTTCAATTTATGCAAGCTTAGGTCTGTTTTCCGCAATGACAAAAGATCAAGATATTTCTGGTGCTGCGTTTTGGTCTCTATTTGCACATAACGATAATTTTGGATATGTTCAGCATAACGATGGTGAGACAGTTCATTATCCAGGTGACAGTTTAGCTATGCGCCAAAGGGATCACTTAATTAGAGATTTTAATTATTCAATGTCGCAATCAAATTTAACATCGGCGAATAAGGAAGTGACAGGCTTTGGAGTTCCTAAAGAACCTCCGCCTGGTCAACCCCTAATTACAGGTGTTTATACTCAAAACGGGAATTTGTTAATTAATTGGCGAGGAACAACGGATGCTTTAAAGTATAGTGTGCAAGAACAAGAATCTAATATGCATGGCTTGAAGAGTGGAAAAGCTAGATGGGTTACGCTTTGTAATAAGTGTGTAACTGATGATCAATTGCCGTTAGTACTCAACAAACTACCGTACAACTCATCTAGCAAAACAAAACCATCTGTGGTTTATTATCGAGTCATTCCGTACAACGCAGATGGGATCGAAGGCAAAGTTTCAAGAACGTATAAAGCATTAGTGTATTAAGGTAATTTATCAGATATATATTAAGATTGTTTGATCCTAATTAAATCCTCAAACTTGGTTCAAACAAAACTATCTGCGATTTAGAACAAAGATATTAAGGTGCTTTAGAGTGATGCATTCAATATAAAATATTGGAGCTTAATTCCTATATAAACTACAATTAACCTTTCGTAATGTTCGAAATTGTTGAAGTCAATTCTGCTGTCATCTGTGTATTTATGATTTGAATAATCCAATCGCTTAACAATTACTTTAACTATGCTAGGCCTT
>JAJYVQ010000180.1 GCA_021791915.1 Actinomycetes bacterium
TTTTCGTTAAACAGATGCCCGTCAAGTACAGGTTGTATAGCTAATGGAACAAACTCAAGTAGTTCTACGGTAGCGCTTTATAGCACCGACGACGGTCAAAGCTGGAATTTAGCTACGTTACCTGCAGGGATAAGTTATAATTATTTTGACGGTTGCCCGACAAGTACAGTCTGTCTAGCTGAGGGAACAAATTCAAGTAGTTCTACCGTACCGCTTTATAGCACCGACGACGGTCAAAGCTGGAATTTAGCTACGTTACCCTCGGGGATAAGTTTTAATTCTTATGAAAGTTGCCGGTCAAGTACAGTCTGTCTAGCTGAGGGAACAAATTCGAGTAGTTCTTCCGTTCTACTTTATAGCACGGACAACGGTCAAAGCTGGAATTTGGCTACGTTACCCTCGGGGATAAGTTTTAATAGTTATGCTTATCTTTGCCCGTCAAGTACATTTTGTATAGCTTCTGGAACAAATTCAAGTGGTTCTACCGTACTACTTTATAGCACCGACGACAGTGAAAGCTGGAATTTAGCTACGTTTCCTTCGGGGATAAGTTTTAATTCTTATTACAATTGCCCGTCAAGTACATTCTGTCTAGCTTATGGAATAAATTCAAGTGGTTCTACCGTACTACTTTATAGCACCAACGATGGTCAAAGCTGGAATTTAACAACTTCCACTTCTGGAGTATTGGCGAGCAGTTATGCTTGTTATTCAACAACCTGTGCGTTTGCTGGTGCAAATGCAACTTCATGGAATATCGGTTCGTTAGCTCAACCGCAGGGTGCTCCGAATATTACTTTGATCGCTCCTTCTACGGGTCCAAGTTCTGGAGGTACAACAGTAACAATAACAGGATCAAACTTCAGTGGAGCAACGACAGTTAATTTCGGATTGACTCCTGCAACTTCTTTTGTGGTAAATTCGGATACTTCAATTACTGCAGTTGCCCCATCTGGTATTGGAACAGTTGATATAAGCGTAATTACACCTTATGGTACTTCAGCGACTGTATCTTCTGATCAATTTAGTTATGTTAACTATACACCTATATCTCCGATCAGAGTATGTGATACTAGACCCGCAAGTGGTACTTCGGTTATTTCAAACCAATGTAATAACGGTACAGCCGGCAATAATGGTCCTTTAGGTCAAGGTGAAACAATAAATGTTAACGTCGCAGGTGCAGGTCCTGGGGGAACTTTAGATAATATACCTGCAAATGCAACTGCTGTTGTGGCAAATGTAACCGTAACTAATACCACTCAAGCTGGAGGATTCTTAACGGTATATCCCACGGGTCAACCTCAGCCCAATACTTCTGTCATGAACTTTGGTCCAAACGAAAGCTTAGCTAATTTGGTTCAGGTTGGCATCGGAACGAATGGTGACATATCCATATACAACTTTAACGGCTCAACGGATGTAATAGTTGATATTGAAGGTTATGTAGCTCCAGTTGCTAATCCAACGACCACAGGACTTTTTGTCCCCTTATCTCCGACCAGAGTATGTGACACTAGATCTCCAAGTGGTACTTCGATTATTTCAAACCAATGTAATAACGGTACAGCCGGTAATAACGGTCCTTTAGGTCAAGGTGAAACAATAAATGTTAACGTCGCAGGCACAGGTCCTGGAGGAACTTTAGATAATATACCTGCAAATGCAACTGCTGTTGTGGCAAATGTAACCGTAACTAATACCACTCAAGCTGGAGGATTCTTAACGGTATATCCATCAAATCTAACAAGTGTACCAAATGCATCCAATTTGAACTTCGGTCCAAATCAAAGCGTACCAAACAGAGTTATTGTTCCGATAGATCCTACAACAGGTGACATATCTATATATAACTTTAACGGCTCAACGGATGTAATAGTTGACGTAAATGGTTACTTTACTGGGTCAAATGCAACAACTGGGTATACCTTCAGTGCAATTGCTCCGACCAGAGTATGTGACACTAGATCTCCAAGTGGTACTTCGATTATTTCAAACCAATGTAATAACGGTACAGCCGGTAATAACGGTCCTTTAGGTCAAGGTGAAACAATAAGTGTCCAAGTTGCCAATATAGATAATATACCTGCAAATACCGTGGCGGTAGTATTAAATGTAACAACGACTAATACAACAAACAACGGAGGGTTCTTTACTGTTTATCCAACGCCAACTTCATCTACCTCACCTCCTAATGCTTCTGATTTAAACTGGTCAGCTAATGAAACAGTTGCAAATATGGTAGTGGTTAAAGTAGGTAACAACAACTCCATAAGTGTCTATAACGCAATCGGCAGTGCTGATCTGATCATAGACGTAATGGGATATTACACAAATTAAGACCTCTACCATAACTTATGTAAACTGAACTTAAACAGTTAGAATTTACGGTGGATTCAGTTG
The DNA here is from genome assembly GCA_021791915.1 of Actinomycetes bacterium. Classification (GTDB taxonomy): domain Bacteria; phylum Actinomycetota; class Acidimicrobiia; order Acidimicrobiales; family JABEUL01; genus JAJZNL01. Next base: position 2,404 of record JAJYVQ010000180.1, read on the forward strand.
AAAAATAAAATAACGAATGCACAGAGTCAAAAACGTAACTCAACGAATAACCAAAATAGGTCAAAACTAAAAAAACAGTTAAATATTAGAAATTTAATTATTCTCTTATTGATATTTGTAATATCAATATCTGGTTTTTTGTATTGGTTTATTAATTACAAATTTGATCAAATTAATAAAGTTAATAATTTAACCTCACTGGTTGCAATGCCTTCAAATCCCAGTGCACCTTTTAACATTTTGATAGTGGGATCTGATTCAAGAGCTTTTGTAAAATCAAAATCTCAAATCAAATTATATGGAACTCCGCCAAAAGACGTCAAACCCGTAGCTGATACTATAATGATTGCAAGGATTAATCCAGTCACCGATCAGATTACGATCTTGTCTATTCCTAGAGACACTTATGTCACCGTTGCAGATAATAGAGGAGTTGATAGGATCGGGGATGTATTTAACTACGGACCAAATCTATTGATAAGTACGATTGAACAAGATTTCAACATTCCAATTAATCACTTTATCCAAGCTGATTTTAGTGGTTTAGTGTCTTTTTTTGGTAAATTAGGTACGGCTGCATCAAACCCTCAACGCAACACTTTCTTTAAGTTTATCAACTGGAGCGATGTAGCCTAAAGTCTTTCTTGGACGAGTGTTTAATAGTTTTGCTATTTGGTTTAATCTTTGTTGACTAACCGTTGATAGATCCATTCCCTTGGGAAGGTACTGTCTTAAAAGTCCATTTGTATTTTCATTAGATCCTCTTTGCCATGGAGACCTTGGATCACAAAAATAAACCGCTATTCCTGTATCAATTGTAAAGTTAACATGATTTGCCATCTCATGTCCTCTATCCCAAGTTAGAGTTTTAACCATAGAATCAGGCAGTGTTTTAATCTTTTGTCTTAATTTGTTGGTTACTTCAATAGTTTCTTTGGAGTTAACTTTTACCAACATTACATATCTTGACTGTCTTTCAACCAATGTAGCTACGAAAGTTCCCTTAGCACCTTCAATTGAATCTCCTTCCCAGTGTCCAGGTACAGCCCTATCTTCAATTTCAGGCGGTCTAGATGAAATGGATATGGCATCTTTTATTTTGCCTCTAGTTTCAGATCTCTTAGAAGCTGTAGCCGGTTGCCTATAAGTATGATTTCTGCGTAAATGGCTAATCAGCTCTTTTTTCAATGCTCCTCGAGCTTGAATATAGAGTGTTTTGTAAATAGTTTCAGGAGAAACATACATACCCATGTCATTATTGTAGAACGATTTTAACCATTTAGATATCTGATTGGGAGACCAATCTTTTTTTTAGTTTATTGGATACGACTATTCGCAGCTTACCATTAGTAGAAAGTTTACATTCCTGTACTCTTTTGGCTCTAATATAAGCGGATTTATCGGCATCTATTGCTCGATAGGTTTCTTTTGTACCGTTTCTATTAATTTCTCTAGATATAGTAGATGGAGACCTCCCGATTGCTTTTGCAATTTTTCTAATCGACAACCCCAAAGCTAACAGTCTCGATATTTCTTCTCTTTCCCTAATTGATAATTGTTTACTAGATCTTTGTTGAAAGTGAGGTTTAATTCCACCGTTTGATTTAATCGTATTAAGACAGGTGCTATAGCTTCTTTCTAAATATTGAGCGATATCTGTAACTGATTCACCATTTTTAAATCTATTCCAGATTTCTTTTTGTTCACATACTGAAATTGCAATCCTAGACATTTAATCTCCTTTTAATTTATGCTAGTGTTGCGTTGACGACCTGTGATCACCTACAATAAAACTTGATTTTAGGTATAAAATTAAGGACACATACACCAATTTCAACGTAAGTAAACTAGGATGTCAAGCTTTGAGTGGTATTCAAGTATTGGAACTTGCCAGGAGTAGACATCTTTACTATTTAAACAACCAGGGCAATTGGATATATGATACTATGAGCGATTGGAGTCGTATTAGACGACAACAAGTTATTCTCGAGGCGATCTTTGAATCAATCAAATCTCAAATAACGAATCCTTTTTCTATAGATCAGATTGTAAATGGATTAACAAGTAATTTTTGAGTACAACAGATCTTACGAGACCCTTCTGCGGAATTATCCTTGAACTGTCTGCGGAATTATCCTTGAACTGTCTGCGGAATTATCCTTGAACATTGTTCGTATTTTCTATATTAACCTCCTTTTCTTCGTTGATTTTAGATTCTGTCGTGTC
>JAJYVQ010000022.1 GCA_021791915.1 Actinomycetes bacterium
CGGCAATACCTAACGGCTTTTCCTGCCCCGATACTACGCAGTCCGGAAAGTGATCAATAGTCTCGCCGTCTTTAGGAGCATTCGAAAAAGCTGCTCGTTTCATGGCGGCAATGGCTCTGACTCTTGGAGCACCTTTTAAGATGGTAGGAAGCAGCTTATCTATAGTTTTGTGTATATTAGTCAATAAGTTTTCATCTATCTCATGGGCTACAAAAGCATGTCCAAGTTTACGAAGCGAACTCGCTGCGGCCACTCTGGGTTCATAGGCTTTTAATACCTCTTCTAAGTTATCGTTATAAGTCATATGTTTTATTTCTTTTAGATTGTTAAGGGTTGATAATAAATACTATATTAATTTGAAGTTTGAAAATTCAACTAACTCGTAACATGTAATTTACAAAACATCTTTAATTTCTAAATTGTCGATATCTATAGTTTGATTTGATGCTGGAATTGATAATAAAATAACCTAGAAAGAGATAATCAAAATCGTTTTTAGCCTATTACTGCAACGGCAATTGAATCTTTGGATTGCTGAAGACTGTTGTTTGAATAGCAGAAAGGAAGTTTGGAAAAATGACCGATGACGGCTTTTGGTGATATTGACTCTGAAATAATAAGGGAATCTTGGTGGGGTTTACCGAAAAACGCTCTACCTCTCGAAATATTAGGAAATACTATAGCGGCTTCGCTTTTATGTGTACCAAGAAGTGATCTTAAATCGTGAGATGCAGCTTCTGGGTCATCCAGCAGAAATTGTACAGTCGAACCTATTTCAACCGAGGATTCAACTATAAGAGAGCCAATATCCTGCTTTACGCCAACGATATCCATTGGAATAAAGTCATTTGGTAAATAGTTAAGTTTTGAGTCGTTAATTACCTTACCTAGTTTTAGCATCCCATTGTTTACAAGTTTTATTTGGTTTTTAGACAATTTAGTTGTGGCTAACCTTAGCAAGTAATCCATTGGTCTTTTGTTACCGACAGTTTTAATTTCGGAATACTCCGAATTAGTTACTGTAAAAGGCTCACCTACTGGTGCGTATGAATAGCTGTAGTAGGAGGATATGTTCGAACTACCACTAAATATCAAAGCAATTGCCGCAGATGAGTTCAATTCTGTACCATTAAACAGTCGGAGATCTTTCGAATTATTTCCATGCATAAGTGAGCCAATAATTGAAACTTGCGGTAGGTTAGTTTCGTGCCATAAAATATAGGATTCAATGTCAAATAGAAAAGGATCTGCTAAAAGCAGCATAAAATTAAATTCACCACCCAATGCTTCTCTCCAAGCATTGGTGAATGACATCCATTCGCTGTAATGTTCTTTGTCGTGCAAAGATAGTTTTGAAAATAGCGATAGATCGGCCACCAAAACATTATCTTTTTCAATTGCCATCGATGTTATCCCAGGACCTAATTCAACTTCTTGGCTAGGACCTATAATGCCTTCTGATATACAAGTTATAGTTGACCCTGCGTTAGTTAGTTGTGCAATCGACTTCACAATACTGTTGATGTCGCTACCGTACGTCGGAGTTATAAAATTAATCAGAATATCTGGATTAAATGAGAGAGATTCTAAAAGCCTCCCGGATATTTCGCCTGCCGCTTGAATCGAATTCGGATGTTGAGTTATGGCTGAAAAAATAGGCATTGCGGTTCTCTCGATTAAAATAACGATTATTTAATATAACGATCAATATTGTTGATTTATATATAATACTATTGAATTTTTTAAATTAATTCAATTAAATTGCCAAAAAATTGTAACGAATGGAGCGACTTATCACCTAGAGTTGTTGTTTAATCGTAGATAAAAATGTCATGACAATTTCTCTTTTCGATAAGCTAAGTTCCAAGCAGATATTTGATACTAGATAATTAAAAAGAATCTCATGATTGCTTTTATCGTAGCTATCGAAGATAATGCCAAGGAGTTCTGTACCTTCTGCCTGAATTGATTTTTCCAAAAGTTTAGCAATCTCGGTATCCAAAGGTTCAGTATCGTATTCAGTTGCATAGTCGTCAAATAAATTCAATAAGTATTGATTAGATCTATTTGACGATACCAATACCTGAACTATTGCAACAGCGGCAATAAAGTTGTCATATTGTATTTCCTCGAGAAAATCGGCATTTCCAGATTCGATCTGTTCAAATAAGTTTTCTGAATTGACCACTATTATTATAAGTTGATTATAAGTTGATTATAAGTTGATTACAAGTTGATTACAAGTTGTTTATATTTTATGAGTGAATACAAATATGTTCATACAAATATGTTTTAAGAAATATGTTTTAAGAAATATGTTTTAAGTCTAAAAGATAGAATAAATGTAATTGCGATTAGGCAGCACTAGATTAGCACTAGGTTACCATTAGGTTCAAGTCAATATGGTTAAGTACCGACTAGATAATTCAAATACTGGATTATTCTAATAAATTAATCGTAATATAAGCTGCTATCTGTTCAAAATTTGAATCAATTATTTTGGATTTCATTTACAACAAACCTGCTTGAATTAAATGTGATATTTAGGAGTTAATCTAATTATGCTTTCAAATATCTAACGACATCTAAGATACTGGTGTCGCTGATACGATAGTGCCTTCAATTTGGTTGTTGTCTTCAAGAAAAGTATCAAAATTAGCTATTTCGCCAAAAGGAAATACGTTTCCAGTTGCGTCAATTAACCAGTATCCGTTTCCGTCATGGGTGGCAATGACAGATACTATTGGGGAAACCGGATCTTCTACTCTTCCATAGAATATGCTTCTCCCATAAGTCACGACGAACCCGTCTGATAAAGCTATCCAGTATCCGTCTCCAGCTGGATGAGCTGCAATTGAAACTGCATTTGAGTTATGTTCTACTACAGCTTCTGTTGCAGATCCCAAGAATTGGGTATCCCCGCAATTGATAACTCTTCCAGATTGAGAAAGAAGCCAGTATCCATTTTTACTAAGTGCTATGTTTACGATTGGATTATCTAAATTAAGATCTAATGCGGACCCTAAAAACTCCGCAGTTCCAAGAGCTTTCACTGAGCCGTTTGCCAAAGCCAAAAGAATTCCATGATCGCTGGTGCAAACAGCGGAAGTTATTGCGCTATCAAGTGATTGAGTACCTTCGAACCCTATTGCGGTGCCTGACGGTTCGATAAAACCGTTGGCATAAATAATCCAGTAGCCAGTCCCTAGCTTATTTGCGACAATTGCTACTGCGGGGTTTCCGTCTTCGAAACGACCAGCTGAACCTAAGTGCTCTACTGAGCCAACTGACTTAACTTTGCCTACTGAACTTAAAAGCCACAAGCCTCTATAGGGCTGAACTTGGGTAGAGTCATCTACTCGAGTTTTTTTGGAAGAGTCCGATTCATCTTCAGATGATTCACTGTCTTCATTTTGTTGATAGTCGGTCATTAAGTTGTCCTTTGCTCCGATGTAAATTTATTAAGTAATTTTAATCGTTTGAAATTCTAAGTCGGCAACTTTTAAAATCCTTTTATAGAAGGTAACAACTTACCTAAGACTTTTTCTTAGTCGATTCAAAAGTCTGTCTAATTTTATTTCTACGTTCGGTGATTTCTTTGTAGGTAATTGATTCAACATCACTTGTAAGTCCAAAGGAAGCTTTAATTCCTTCAATATCAATGTCTTTTTCGCTGATTTCAAACCCAACCTCTTTGGCTATTCTTTCTCCATGCTCGGTGGCAAAATATGTTGAAATATTAATGATTTCATTTAAGATATCTAGATTAGGGGCGAGTTTGCCTATAGCAGAATCCAAAAATAGCATATTTTTTGCAAAAAGCATAAGTTCTTTGGGAAGTTTTGCTCCCATTCCGAGGAGGCTTTTAGTAAGTTGTTGGATTTCTTTAATTATTTCTTCAGCACCCAAAGTCGTAGGGTCGACAACAGGCTGATCAAGTTTAAGTTCTTTTATAAGCTTATTGGTATCTACGTCTTTTGGAAGTGCTTCTAGTTCCTTTAGGGCTTCAATTTGTTCGTCAAGCTGATTCGAAAGTGCACCCACTAACAAACGCATGAATGCGAGTCGCTTTACTTGATTCAGCCTTCCTACGATTCCAAAATCCAACAGTGCTACACGACCCTTAGTGTCTACAAACAAATTACCGCCATGTAGATCTCCATGGAAAACACCATAAAACATGGCACCTTCGAAAAACGAGATCATACCTGCTCGTAAAACCTCTTCAGTATTAATCCCTGCTTCTTGCATTCCTTCTACATCATCCCACTTAAATCCTGTTAATTTTTCCATTACAAGAACTCGTTTGGTTACTAATGTAGGATGAGGTCTTGGAACGACTATTTTTCGCTGTTTAGTTTCGGCCAAAACATTTGCAATATCTAACATATTATTAGCTTCAATTCTAAAGTCCAGTTCTTGGATGATTGTATTTGCAAATATTTCGACCAATGCTGGAGGATTGGCTAATGCGGTGATCGGGATTCTACCAACTAGAAATGGGGCAATCCATTTCATAACTTCTAAATCCTGACGTACTTTTGTGGCGATATTAGATCTTTGTACTTTTACGACCACTTCTTCACCAGTCGTTAGAGTGGCGTCATATACTTGAGCTATAGATGCTGCAGCAATCGGCGTATAGTTAAACGATTTAAATACTGCTTCCAATGGACGGTTTAGATCAGATTCTATAGTATTTCGAACTACTTGGAACGGTTCGGCGGGTACTTGATCTCTAAGTTTTATAAATTCGGTTACCAATTCATCTGGGAAAATTCCTTCTCCTGAAGAGATTATCTGACCTAATTTAACGTAAGTAGGACCGAAGCGTTGGAATGTATTTTTAAGATTGCGGGAAATTATCCTGTAGGAGTGAGATTTGTCCTTTCTTCGCGATACTAAATACCACTTTCCTATGGACTTTGTAAGGCCAAATATGATCTCGCAAGTTCGAAACAGGGGAGGAATTTTATTTGGTTCAAGTACCGTGTCTATCTCGTTTTGAGCGGCAGCATTCAGTTCTTCGCTTATTAATTTCCAACCTATTTTTTGTGGATCGATCTCCCAAGGTCCATCTTCGGTAAAAGATCCAATGTTTAAATCGTTCATATTCTCATTTTGTTTAAGTTGGCTCTGAGTTATAGATGGTTTCTGATAGCAAAGCAATATTCCTGTTTTAATGTACCCATTTCTAATATACTCATTTTTAATATACTCAGTTGGCTGTGTAAATAATTTTCACCTTTGTTGTTTTAACCATTTCGATCTTGATGAGCGAGACATTCTAATAATCATAGTGGTCAATTAAAGGTTAAAACATTCTATTTTTGGATAGTTCAAATTTAGATCCAAAATATTTTTGCTTGAGTTTTTCGGCAATTAATTTAAGTTAATTTAATTTTAGTATGGAATTTACAAAAAATTGAAATTAAACCTACCATTTTTTCAAAATATGGTTTAAGATATTAAACAGTACTAGCTTTTTAAAGGAGGTTCAAATGGAAATTGCTCTAGTTGACAGAACAGCCGGGGTACCAAAAGAGGTTTTGGAATCCGTACCAACAAAGTTGGAAACATTACACAGACACGATCACTGTTTGGAAAAGGCAGAAGTAAAGTTTATAGAGCATAATAATCCTAGAATCGAAAAGAAAGAGCAGTGCAATATTACGGTTTATGGTAGAGGACATGTGATAAGAGCTACCGCTTATGGTAACGATGCGATGTCGGCACTGGATATCGGTATAAATAAGTTGGTACATGCAGTAGAAAAGACTTTTAAGCCGATAGACAAGACTTTAAGAAAAGCTATTCATAAAAGAACATAGTTAATTTTTTGCCACAGGCTTAAGTCAATTCAATGGCTTATTGTAAGGCGTAGTTGGATTCAAATTCTATTCAGTAGCTGATCTTACGATTGTTGTCAGCTTAACTTTTAAAACATATATTCTATATATATGGATAATTTTAACGATGTGACCTTGGGCGATAGCTCAAACTTCAGAAATCAATCGAGTTCGATGGACGGGCAGTTGGATATATTCCAGCGACTGTTGAAAGAACGAATTGTGTTTTTGGGAACCGAAGTAAATCAGCAGAGTGCTAACTTGGTTTGCGCACAGCTATTGTTGTTGGCCGCAGAAGACGCCAGTAGAGATATTTTTTTATATATTAATTCACCCGGGGGCTCGGTTACGGATGGACTTGCGATTTATGATACTATGCAGTACGTGTCATGTGATGTATCCACCATTTGCGTGGGATTGGCGGCTTCCATGGGACAATTTCTTTTGTGTTCAGGAACTAAGGGGAAAAGATATGCTCTTCCTCATTCAAGAATATTAATGCACCAGCCTTCAGGGCAGATGCAAGGGCAGGCAGCCGATATTGCGATCCAGGCAGAACAGATTATCTATTTAAAGCGCATGATGGCAGAAAGAATTGCCGAACATACTGGACAAACTATTGAAAGAATTGAACAAGACTCCGATAGAGACAGATGGTTTACTGCCGAAGAAGCTAGAGAATACGGTTTTATCGATAGGGTTATCGTACGTGCAGAATCGGTAATTAAATAAGACCATAGGCATGTCAGAAGGCACTTTGTGCTGTAAAATTTATTATAACAATAAGTTTTCTTAATATAACAAAGTGAATTTTTAAATTGGTTGTTCGCACATCTGTTACAAGTGATCAAATTAGAGTCGTAAGGGCACAAAAAGGCTTAAAATCCCGAATATCAGAGATTTATAGTCGCCGGGAGCTTTTGGTATTTTTAGTAAAAAAAGAGCTCTCTACGAAGTACCGCAATTCCACAATGGGTTTTGCCTGGTCTATGTTGAATCCGGCATTTATGCTGGGGGTCTGGTATTTTGTATTTCAAGTAGTTATGCGTACTACAATCCCAGATTTTGTGGTTTATTTAATGACTGGATTGATCGCTTGGAATTTTTTTGCGGTATCTTTGCAGTCGTCTTCAGCAGCGGTTGTCGAAAATGCTGGATTAGTAAATAAAGTTTCATTTCCGAGGGAAGTGTTGGCACTTGCTAAGGTCGGCCAGGCTATGGTCTTCTTTGTTTTACAGTTATCTGTGTTGATTATTACGATGGCGATAATGAGATTTGTCCCAAATTTTAGTCAGATGTATTTACTCATTCCAGCAGTGATAGATTTGGTTCTTTTTACGTCAGCTCTATGTATTCTAGTGAGCGCTTTGAACGTATATTATAGAGATATACAGCACTTTATAGAGGTATTGCTTTTTGGCTGGTTTTTTGGTTCTCCGATAGTCTATTCGTATACAGCTACTCTGGCAACTCATTTGGCCAACAGGCATCTGACTTGGCTCTATCTAGCAAATCCTATGGCAGATATCGGTATGACCTTTGATCGAGTACTTTACGGAATAGTTTATTATAAAACCAAAGGTGTAGGTGCTTACATATTGCCGACTTTTTCTACCACTTGGTTTTTTGGCATGTTGGGAGGTATCTTTTTAGGATCTCTAATTTTAATGCTAATCGCTCTAAAGGTATTTCAGAAGCTTGAAGTTAACTTTGCCGAGGAGCTTTAGAGAAGATGAATTCAGTTTCTATACAGGGTGTATCAAAAAGATTTCGGCTGCCAGATCAGAGATTCAACTCACTAAAAGAACGTGTTCTACACTTTGGAAAGGTCCCTTATCACGAATTCTGGGCGTTAAAAGATATTGATTTGGAGATAAGCGAAGGAACTACGACGGGACTTTTGGGACGGAACGGGTCGGGTAAGTCCACTTTATTAAAGTGTATTGCAGGAATCCTTCAACCAACTTCTGGTCAAATAGTAGTTAAAGGAAGATTGGCTTCCATGTTAGAACTTGGATCGGGATTCCATCCCGATCTGTCGGGCAGGGACAATGTTTATCTGAATGGATCTCTTTTAGGATTTTCGAAAAAAGATATAGACAAAAGATTTGATTCAATCGTAGAATTTGCCGAACTTTCAGAGTTTATAGACTCTCAAGTAAAACATTACTCTTCTGGAATGTATGCACGACTTGGGTTTGCTGTAGCTGTTAATGTTGACCCAGATATTTTACTTGTTGACGAGGTGTTGGCCGTTGGTGACGAAGCATTCCAAAATAAGTGCATGGATCGTATCAAACAGTTTCAGCGTGAAGGGCGGACTATCGTTTTGGTAACTCACGGAACAGACCAAGTTAGACAAATTTGTGACTATGCTGCAGTTCTCTCTAAAGGGGATTTGGTTTACAGTGGTGATTCTCTTGAGTCGATCAGATCTTATAGAGATATTTTAGTTACAGATGCCAATGATGACAGCGTACACTTAGAAGTAGCAGAAAATGAGCCAGAAGGCGAACCGCTAGGTGTTTGGGATGAAAAAAGTAATCCTAAATACGGTGAAGACCTTTTAAATGTAGGTGTTAGCAAGGGATCCGAATTTTATAAGGATCGCACAATTGAAATTGTGTCTGTGACGTTTAGGGACAAGTTGGGTGTTGTATGCAATTCAGTTATGACCGCAGAACCACTCATTGTAGAGTTTGAATACAAATCATGCAATATAGATGAAGAGTTGTTTGCGGTATTTTCAATTTATAGCGTTCGCGGTGAGATTATATTTCGAAACTTTTTTCAGGATGGTTTGTATAGCAACATTAAACTTTCACAAAATGGTACTATAAAATTTAACATTGATCAGGTACCGCTTTTAGACGGTACGTTTAAAGTTTCATTGGAACTTTTAAACAGAGAAAATCAAGTAATTTTTCAGAGAGACAGTCTCGATAGCTTTTCTGTTACTAATCCTACGAAAAATGTGGGTCTAGTTAATTTGCAGATTAAGCCCAGCGTTGAATAGCTTCCAATTTTTAGATTTTTGGAATTAATTTGCAAGTTCAACATCGTTATATTTGTATTATTAATAAGTAAATTCTGATTCTTGTTAATAGAACGTATATTTGTATCTACTTAGCCTAAGGACAATTTTAACGGTTGCTATTAATAAAACTGACTTTTAAATTAACATATATTTGTGGCTATGTTTCTTGTAAACCAGCGGTTAATTTTACCACTGAAACAATCGCTTAAATTATCTTTTCTGTGGTGACTTTTAAAAGTGCATATACCTAAACATCCACTTTATTGGTATCTCATTAATTAAATGAAAACATCTCGAATTAATAGAATTTTAATCACGACTGTAATAGTTATTTTATTAGGTCTGCTGTTAATTGTTCCAAATGACAAGCAGCTTGTATCAACAGTTGTGGCTCCTCCTTCGAGTTTTACGTTTATTGGACACGGAGATGGTCACGGGATCGGTATGGGTCAATATGGTGCGATAGGAGATGCTCTAAACTTCAAAGACACTTATCAAACGATACTTTCTGATTCATATCCTGGATCTCACTTAGCTTTAATCACTGAAGGAAATATCAGCGTTTTATTGGAAGAAACCGTTGGTTCCGAATTTATAGTAACTTCTGGCCAGAGTTTTACGTTAGGGACTGTGTCGATTCCTGCAGATACTTATGTCCAAATTGTGTATAACTTCAATACTTCAGTTTGGTCGTACGGAACTTCGTCTTCATGCGCAGGTCCATTTGGAAATTTTACCGCGGTATCACAACCAACGTTTCAGGTTACACAATCAAATACTTTGAGTGACCTGCTTAATGTTTGTGAAAATGGTAATAATGTTCCATATAGAGGAGAGATAGTAGCGTCAGTAATATCAGCAGATTCAATCGCTGCTGTTAATATACTTCCAGTTGGCCAGTATTTGGATTCGGTTGTCCCTTCTGAAATGCCTGGATATTGGGGAACGCTTGGGAGTTCGGGTCCAGCAAGTGAGAATTGGGGATTTCAAGCACTGGAAGCGCAGGCAGTGGCAGCTGCTAGCTATGCTTTGTCACAGCCGAACAGTTATGGGGTCGCAGATATATGTGATACAACACAGTGTCAGGAATACAGAGGGGCATCGGCCGAATATCCTCTGTCTACTCTAGCGGTTGAAGATACTGCAGGAACTGTCGTGATGACTTCGTCTAACAACATTGCTTTCACGCAATTTTCTGCTTCTACAGGGGGGTATTCATCTCCAGGTGAATTTCCAGCAGATACCGATTTGGGTGATGCGATATGCAACTCCCAAGTTTGTAATCCGTATCATACATGGGAAATAACGGTATCGGCGAGCGAGGTTACATCGATATTTCAGAATATTGGAGCCCCTATTTCTTTTGATGTAACAACGAGAAATGGATTGGGTGAAGATGGTGGAAGAGTCTTAAGTGTAGAAGTGGTGGGGACTAACGGAATCGATACAGTTACTGGTAATCAGTTGGCATCCGACTTCGGATTCTATTCGAACTGGTTTAGTTTTTCTATGCCTTCGGGAAATACTAGGGGCTATTGGGTAGCTGACTCTGCTGGACAAGTCGCTAATTTCGGTACGAATATGACTTTTAACGGCGAAACTGTTTCGGGAGCAATAGTTAGCTTGGTTCCTACTTATGACAACAATGGCTACTACTTAATTAATTCCAACGGTGTAGTGTTTGGCTTTGGCGATGCTACTAGTTTTAATGTTCCTACTGGAGTTTTTAATTCTAATGTTACTGCAGCTGCAACTGGCGGTTTGGGACTTTGGGTAGTGGATTCGTCTGGGCAACTCTACAGTTATTTTGCGCCGAAACTGGCTCAGGACAACTGGACGACTCCTGCTGCACCGATTGTGGCTGTAGTTCCTTACAGCTATGAGGGACTTTGGTTAATCGACTCAAAAGGAGATGTTTATTCTGACGGTAACGCCCCAGAGGTTAATTCTAACCTAAGTTCTACTTTAGGAACAAACACAATTGTTTCAGCTGCTGCAGATATTAACGGCGGGCTATGGGTAATGGATAACACAGGTAACGTTTTCGGTTTGGCTGGTGCTACTTCTCTCGGTTCTCTATCTCAATACGGAATTAACTACGGAGCAGTAGCTATTGCATCTGACGGAGATTCCCAGGGTTATGAAATTTTAACAAGACTTGGAAATGTTGTTGCATTCGGAAATGCTCCTTTGCTTGGCGATCCATTCTTGGCCAACATGTCGATGTCGAGTTTTGTGGCTTTAGCTACTGCTGATATAGTACCGCCGGTTCCTGTTAATTTAGCTATTTTAACGTGTAACACCAAAGCTGCATTCTATTCAAACTCTTTTAGAGCCTGCATTCCTGCGCCGTCGACATCTGCTACTTCCAATACCATTCCTTCATCGGATTTACATCTTCCAAAGAAAATCTAGTAGTTGTTCAGTGGAAGCGTTAATCCACGAGAGTTTATTTATATTCAAAATTAATTTGAAAGTAATTTCAACCTGAGTAGATATGGTTAAAGTATTACCAGTTTATTAGCTAAGAAGAATAAATTATATTGGTAGCTCTAACTAATCTTGTAAAGTTAATTGGACTTAATTTGAGCTTTGTTTTAATTCTTGAATTTTTACCTACGGTTTGCAATAAAATACTGTTAGGTTTTAATTTTTCGATTTGACTTTTATGCCGATCGGGTCTAAGGTCAAATATAGAAAGTTTTTCAAAAAAGGAGTATTAATAATGGACGTAGAAGTCAGAGACAAGATATTCGTGGATGGATCTTGGATTAAACCAAGTGGGGATCAACTAACTGATGTTATCGACTCGACAACAGAAGAAGTATTCGCAAAAGTCGCAAAAGCAACTGCAGCAGATGCTAATAAAGCGGTAGCGGCGGCGAGAGAAGCTTTTAAGTCGTGGTCTCAAACTAGTCCAGATGAAAGAGGCAAATATCTGTCGAGAATAAATGAAGGCATATCGGCTAGAATGAGCCAACTGTCAGAAATAATCTCTAAAGAAGTCGGAACACCGCTTGGGTTGTCTCAATTTATTCAAGTCGGAGTACCCGCATCGACGTTTGCGGATATGGCAAACAGGGCCAACGAGTATGAATTCGAAGAGAGAATCGGAAACTCCCTAGTCGTAAAAGAACCCCGAGGTGTGGTCGCAGCGATCACGCCGTGGAACTATCCATTACATCAGATTGCTGCTAAAGTTGCGCCGGCCCTATTGGCAGGCTGTACCGTTGTGCTTAAGCCAGCGGATTTGGCTCCCTTGAATGCATACTTATTGGCTGATGTTATGGAAGAAGTTGGGTTGCCGTCGGGTGTATTTAACTTAGTAACTGGTCCTGGTACTGAAATCGGTGAAGCTCTGGTATCGAATCCAGAAGTTGACATGATATCTTTTACGGGATCTACTTCAGTGGGGTCTCACATTGCACAACTTGCAGCCAAGGACATCAAGCGAGTGGCTTTAGAGTTGGGTGGCAAGTCAGCTACAGTGATACTCGAAGACGTATTCAATAGCGATGAGACAATCGCCAAAGCTGTGAGCGGTGGACTTTTCATGTGTTATTTGAACTCGGGACAGACTTGTATTGCACAGACTAGAATGTTGGTTCCAAAAGCTAAACTTGCCGAGATTGAAGAGCGAGTTGCAGCAGAAACCGCAACTTATACGGTAGGAAGTCCGTTTGATGCAATGACGAGAGTAGGCCCGTTGGTTTCTAAGAAACAGCAAGAAAGCGTCAGAGATTACATTAGAATAGCAAAAGATGAAGGAGCACAACTTCTAACTGGGGGAGAAGAGACTCCAGAGGGATTGGATAAGGGATATTTCGTTAAACCAACGGTATTTACTGGAGTTGACCAGAACATGAGAATTGCCCAAGAAGAAGTATTCGGTCCAGTATTGTCAATTATTTCATACGAAAATGAGAAAGAAGCTATTGAAATAGCTAATAACTCATCTTATGGTCTTTCTGGAGCAGTTTGGTCTTCTGACAACGACCATGCTGTAAAAGTTGCCAAACAAATCCGTACTGGACAAGTTGAGGTCAATGGTGGCATGTTCAATCCGACAGCGCCGTTCGGAGGTTACAAAAAATCTGGGTACGGACGAGAGTTGGGTAAGTATGGTTTGGAAGATTTTCTTGAAATAAAATCTATGCAACTTGGATTTTAATTAGGAATAACAAGCTTTTAATTGTCATTGGTCTTTCCTCAATTTTTCCTCAATTCTTTTGAATTATGTTTCGAGGTTTCTTGCGGAAAGACCAATATTATTTAGATCTAATGACACGGATATGGGTCAAACTTAGGTTACTGAGATCTTAACTTATTTATGTGAACGCATACATTATGCATTAACTTTGTTTTCTTACTCTCAAGTTTAATTCTTCAAGCGTCATCTTTTTTGATACAGAGAATGCCGAAAGGATACCGAAAAGACCCTATATTATGGAGTAATAAATAGAAGTCCAAAATTAAGAGACAAAATTAATTCCTAACTTCAATCCCGACGTGCAACATATTTTATATTCTAAGTGCAGCTTAATCTAACACCATGGTGAATTTCAACTGAAGGTTTTACTAACCAGGTTAACTTATTTTAAGTTAACCTGGTTAATGGAGCCAAGTTTTGATTCGAAACCCGGGATCGGCCATCTATGGATACACATATCGCAGTTCATATGTGCGTGATCAAAATATGCCTCGTGAAATCGTTCCTGAATAATTTCTAGTATAGATCTATGTGATCCAAGTTCGTTAGTGCAGAAAACTTCTGTTTTTGTGCTTTTTGACCATTCATCGCACTGTTCATAAATTCTTTTAAGCAAGATTCCAGTAAATAAAAAATAGGGGACAACAACAATTTGTTTTGCACCCAAGGAACTTAGCCTTTTTAGCCCAGTTGTGACATTTGGCTCTGCTAAAGATACAAATGCGGGTTGGATTAAATCTGGTATATCTGAGCGTTCCATGAGAAGTCTCGAGACTTTATACAGGTCTGAATTTGCGTCTGGGTCAGTCGATCCTCTACTTACGAGCAAGATTCCGGTGTTGCTGGCTGTATTTCCCAAGGCGGTTTTTATTTTAGTAGCAAAGGCTTCCAATATCTTATGGTGAATCCCAACAGCGTTGGCATATTTAAAAACAGTATTGGGATATCTAAGCCGAGCTTTAGCCAGAGCAATAGGACCGTCATCTTTAAGATGACCTGCCCCTAACAAAACTAAAGGTATTGCCACTACAGTATCGACCGTTTCATGGATTAAGTCGTCTATGCCTGTATCTAAGTTAGGGGTAGCAAATTCGATAAGACCTGCACCAACTTTCAATTTATTTAAATCAGTTTTCTCGGAATTTATAAGTTCTGATTTTAATAGGCTCACTAAGTTCCAAAATTGAGTTATCGCTTCCTGATCTTTAGAACCGTGTCCAATTAGAAATAGACCTACTTTACTGAAATCTGTTGAAGTCATAGATTGAAGTTAAAGTAGTTAATAGTTGCGGTAGAACAATTAGTTAAGTCCCTCATAAAAGTAGTTTTGGTTTGCGAGGTAGTTTGTTCAAAAAAGTAATCGCAACTTGAGGATTTATTTACAATTTTAATCATTCGACGGACTCCTAACTTTGAGTAAGTTTAACAAGTGCATTTAAAATTGCAGCTGCAACTGCAGATCCACCCAACTGGGACTTATTCGTAATAGACAATATGTCTTTTTCGCGAAGTCTCATTTTTTGCTCGACTGCACCCACAAAACCAACAGGGACACCAATAATCACACAAGTTCTTAAAATGTTCTCATAACCTTCGGTCAACAACTCTTCGATTGCAGTTGGTGCACATCCTATAACTGCTATAAAATTACCCTCTAATGTTTTAACAGCTTTGCGCAACCCCAAAGCGGATCTGGTAGGGAAACCTTCAGAATTTACTTGGTCAATAAAACAGTGTTTATTTTGATAGTTAATTCCAGCATATGTCATCTTTACGTCAGTTATCACAGGGCTGTACGTAGAAAGTAAAGTCTGGGCTCTGTCAATTGCACCTTCTCTAAATACAAAATCATCGACAAAGTCGATATTGCCCGTGGCGTGTAGCACCCTTTTAATTACTGTTTGCTCTGGCAAACTTAGCTGGAGAAAAGTTTGATTTTCACTTAACAGGCTATCTATTATCTGATAACTTTCGGCTTCTATTGGATGAACGATCATCTGTTATCTATAGTCATTGTTGTTAAATCTACTTTTTTAACTGCAGTTTCAAACAAAGTGTAAAAAAATCTCTTATAGACCTAAACCAAAAAGGTTTGGGCTATGCCAGACCTGAAATTTAATAAGTTAACTGACATTTTCCATAATGTTAAAATGTTCTTTTATTTCAATATGTTGTTTATGATTTAGCAAAATTGCATTTTTTGGACAAATGTCAATACAATCGAAACAGAGATTGCATCTTTGAGAATCAATATAAATTTTGTTTGGGCCCGGTTTAATTGCCTTGATAGGACAAGTAACTATACAAGCTCCACAACCAGTACATTTAGTTGAATCAAATGCTAAAAATTCTGAAATCACAGGCTATAACCGCGTGGAGTATAAAAATAGTTCAATACTTGTTTTGCATTTGATGAACCTACTATAAGCGTAGTATTCATATCTATTGACGTCAAATCAATCTCTTTAACATGCAGTAGTTCGACTGATTCGCCTTCGCGATACGCATTTTTGACTACTCCGACTAATGTATTTGGTCCTCGAAGTTGTTTGATTTGATCAATCAAATACTTTAATAATTCGTCCCTGTTGTTGCTTTTTGGATTGTAAACCGCTAGCGCGAAGTCGTTTTTTAATGTTGCATCTATGCGTTGTTTTATAAGTTTTTTGTTTGTATGTAAGTCAGACAAGCTGATTGCCGCAAAGTCGTTACCCAGTGGAGCTCCGAGCTTACTGGCTGAACTGGTAGCAGCTGTAATTCCTGGGATTATTTCAACCTTTAATTCAGAATACTCATTCATTTTGTCGGCTTTTTTAATCACGACATCCAAAACTTCGAAAAACAGTGATGCCATGGCGTATATTCCTGAATCTCCTGAGCAGATCACTGATGCGCAGTATCCTTGTTGTGCATAATCTATAGCTGCCTGAACCCTTTCAGTTTCTTCGCCGATATTCCAATCCTCGACGAGCTGCGATGTATTGGTTAATTTTCTAATGTAGTCGTTGTAGACAGAATAACCAATTATTGCATCAGATTCTCTTATGGCCTGAATTGCTTTAGGTGTTAACAGTCCGATGCTACCCGGTCCGATTCCAATAAGATTAACCTTTTTGACTGGTTGAATTAAACTTACCGCCATAGTTAGATTGGTCGTTTTGGCCTTATCAATCAGCAATTTGGAATGTTCGTTAGTATTTATCAGTGCGGCTGCTTCTGCCACCGAGGCGGTACCAACCGTGTCACTTACTATTTTGGAAGGATTAGGTACATTCACCGAAGCTAGCTGTATAGAAGAGTAATAGTTAATTGGTATGTCAAGCTTATGTGACAGTTCTACAATTGCGGGATGGTCTCTTCTAATGTCGATAGTGTTGATGGATTTAACAGCTTTAAGTGACAAATTTGCTCTGTGAAAAGTTTTTTCGACAAATGCCAGTAGTTGCTTAAAATTAGCGTTTGTGGATAGACCGATTCCAATATTTAAGTTCTTCGCACGTAGAAGAACCTGTGCTAAAGAGCTATCTGAATTAAAGTGTGGATCAGAAGTAACTACGATATCTGGAACTGACGGAGCATTTTTCGTAGAATTGGTGATCTTTATAAACTGTTTTGATTTTGTAATCTTAAGTGGAAGCCTAGCGTGTTTATCCTGCTCGTAGTAAATTGTATCTCCGTCTGCTATCTTTCTAGATATTTGAGAAACGTTTCCGTCGGATTTGAAATCACGAAACAAATCTATGGATACTTTTCCGTTGAGATCCGTTAGATTGGTGATTACGTCCGTAGAATCTAAAAGATCTGCTACGTAGCTCGAAAGTAAATTAGCATTTACAATTTCTTTGTGAGAGCTTATTAAAGATACGGCAAATTTAGAATTTTCATCTACAACTACGATTGCGGGATCGTTGTGCTTTGTTTCAAGCAAAGGTGCTACAAACCTTACGGCGATTGGAACCGCAGTAAAAAAAATAATTGCGTCATATTTAAGAAAAGCCTTTTCAATCTCAGTTTTTATATATTTTTTTTCTTTTGGCTCGACGATCTCAAAAGGGAGTCTGGTTGCCAAAAGTTTGCCTCTGTTTGAAAAAACAAAAGATGTGATCTTGGCATTGGCAAATATCTGAAAACTCATATTGAATTAAATTGTCCCCATACTATAAATACCGGGTTATTGGCAACTAAATGCATAGTACCGTCCGTAAATGTCTTCCCAGTGTTAATATTTATTTGAACTAGGTTACCTAATATTTTAGCCAATTTTTGAGCCCTATCTAAACTGGCAAAGGTACCTACTATCGTAGCATTAGGATTTGCGACATTAAGTAGTCTATCGAACTGGTCTAACTTACCTCCGCCGATAAGGATCCTGTCGGCTTTTGGCAGTGTTCTTTTATATTTGTAAAAGTCACTTAAGTGGGTCTCAAATACTACGTTATGTGATTTCATGTTACCTTTTAGGTTTTCATAGGCGGTAGGATCTTTCTCGAATGAAATTACTCTCATTAAAGGAGCCAGTTTAATGGCCTCAATTGAAATAGACCCGCTACCTGCACCCACCTCCAAAAGGGTACAGTAATTTTGAGGAGCCAGCTTAGATAGAATAACGGCCCTTACTTCGGGTTTGGTAATCATAGACCCGACTGCAAGAAAGTCTTCTACTGGTTCACCGAAAACTGGAGATATTACTTTAAGGTTACTTGCAATAAGGGAGGGTCCCAGGGAGTGATGGGGGAGAGAATCAAGCAATTTATTACTGTTTTTGGGTAGTATCAACAATATTGAATCGTAGTTTACAGTTACGTCAATAAGTGATTCTATAGAATGTTTTGACACAATCGGGTCTGAATGCAAGTTGTAAACAGTATAAAAATCTCTAGAGTGTAACCAGTTAACTTCAACGTGTTCAATAAGTAACTTACCTAACTTATTTGGAGGGAGTTGTTTTGAACAAAGTATAGCTGTTTTTAAAGATTGGGCTATGGCGTTCAATACCGAAAAAATTGGTCTACCTAGTGTGGATATTACAGTAGCATCGTCCCATGTTTCACCTAAGACAGAAAATGCCAAACTTACAGAAGTTTTTGCCGGGTAGGAAATAATTTTATGATCTGAAAAATAGTATCTAATTGAGCGGAGAGCTCCAAAATACCCTGGGTCTCCAGTTGCGATAATTACCTTGTTTGAAGGCAATTTAGCGAATTCTTCAAGTGATTTGAAGTAATCGTGTCCGAAATAATGTACCTGTTTATTAGTTAAATTGACAAGAGGTTTTAGCCTGAGATGGTTGGTCTTACTCATGAGAATATATTTTGCACTTTGTAAAACTGACTGCAAGTTTGTATCAACTCTGAACTCCAAGTCGTTCATGAAGCCTATTACGTTAACGATGTAAGTTGGTTTGCTTTTTTTTATTGGAGTCATTTAATCAGTAGTCGTCGATTTTTTTTAAGCAATCATGTTTATATATTTATCTTTAATTGAGAAGTATTATCCAACTGTTAATAGAACACTATTGGTTGTTTAAATGAAAATAGGTCACAAACAGAACAATTTTCTAATTTAAACCATTGAGTAGTTTAGGTACTATTCCATTATACTTATTTAACAAAGAATCCCAAAACTCTCGACGGGTCGCAGTTGTGAAGTTTGTTGAATAACTTGTAATAATATCAAATTTATGAACAAATTGAAAAGTTGGCTATATCACGCTAGGTGGTACGACCTCTTCTGAGCTTATTCTTGTCTTTAATCGGCGTCTTTGTTAATATTAGAGTTTGCAAGTTCAGTTTTTCCTTCGAAATCAGTCATGTACACTTTAACTTCAGCTTTACTGCCTGAATATTTTCTACAGTTTTCCGCAGCTAACTGACAAAGCAAGTTTAAGGGATCAACAAAATTAAGGTTGACACAAGTTTCGACAAAATGTCTGGCGGTGTTTGTTTTTCTTGCAGCCGATCTAATCGTATCGGGAGCACCAGTAGTTTGGGCTAACTTGAATAAAAGTTCAGTATTGACATTGCTTCTTTTATAGTGAGTCATCATTATCCCATCTGCTAATTTAGCTATTTTACCGCCCATCCCCACAAAAGTAATATATTTAAATCCCAAAGAAGTAGCTTTTTTAAGAGCCACGCCTGTAAAGTCACCGACTTCTACTACAGAAAGTTTATTAATATTGGGCCACTTTTGGAAGGCAAAATTTTCTGTGCGATAGCCAGTAACTAATACGACTTGATCAAGTCCTTGAACGTGAGCTACGTTAATCTGCTGAACTACGGATGCTCTGTAAGCGGCAGTTGAAAATGGTTTCACGATTCCAGTAGTGCCCAATATAGATATTCCACCAACGATTCCCAACCTATCGTTGGTCGTTTTAGCTGCCATTTCAATCCCCCCTGGTACTGTAACTGTTAACAAAAAAGACTTATCTTTATTCACATCTCGAACACTTTGGTTTATCATACGCAAAGGGACTTTAGTAATTGAAGGTTTGCCTACTTCTATTCCTAGGCCTTCTAACGTAACAGTACCTATTCCAGGTCCAGCGATTATCTCAATTGTTGGTGGCTTCCCTTTTAAAAGTTCCGTTTCTTCGGCTATAACAGTTATTTGAGCACCGTGAGTGCAGTCAGGATCATCGCCAGCGTCTTTGATAACGGTGGCGGATCCAAATACTTGTGTTTTTAAAAGATACCTTGCTGACTCAATAACTTCTGGGTTGGGAGCTAGTACTTCAAATTCTGCATCTGAGCCATTGGGTAACACAATTGTAACTGATTTAGGTAAAGTCTTAGTTAGAAGGTTTAGGACGGCAGCTTTGGCAGCAGCTGCGGTTACAGATCCAGTTGTGAATCCAGTTCTCAGTCCTTTAGATCTAGATACTACTTCTTCGGAAAGTTCCGGTTCGTAGGGTAAATTTTCCGAATTTTGAGTCATACCGATTAGTTATTAGTTACTAGGAAATTAAATGATTCTAAGTTGGAGTACTTGTCAGGTTTGATTCATGCAGAAGTTAAACCACCTTACCCGGAGTTGTCCCCGTAGGCCTTCCCTGAGTAGATTCTGCATTTGATTTTTTTCTGTATCGGTGTGCAAAATCAGGGGAATAGAGGTGAGATCTAGCTACCTTTTTGTCCCGCAAAACTTCACCCACGACCACGAGTACAGTAGTGGTTGCTCCGGCTTGTTTTAAGGTTTCTGCCAAATTGCCAACCGTAGTAAGAATAATCTTTTCATCTGGCCAAGAAACTTTAATTGCTATTGCTACGGGTGTATCTTTTTTGTAAGCAGAGGGTGGCTTGAGCAACTCACTTTGGAGTTTAGTAGGATTTGCTGCTGACAAATATATTGCCATTGTACTACCGCTTGCTGTTAGATTGGCAAGAGTTTCATTAGGTGGCATGGAATTGACCGTTCTGTTTGGCAGTCTAGTCTGAATGATTGTTTGAGAAACCTTGGGTAATGTTAGTTCTTTTGCAATCGAAGAAGCAGTAGCAGCAAGCGAACTGACGCCTGGAACTACTTCAAAGTCATAATTTGAACTGATACAGTATTCTATCTGTTCTTGTATAGCTCCATATATAGTAGGGTCTCCAGAATGAAGTCTTACAATGTTTGAACTGACATGCCTTTCATCGTAGATCCTTAAGACATCTTCTAAGGTCATCCCCGAAGAATCAAATAAGTCGGGAGATTTTTGGCAATGGTTAAGGATCGAACTCGGTACTAAAGAGGATGCCCAGATTACGGTATCTGCATCTTTAAGGCGATTAATTCCCCGAAGTGTGATCAAGTCTTCTGCTCCAGGTCCTGCACCTACAAAAGATATCATTGTTTCGTAGAGGGTATTATCACAGTGGCTAGATAACTGGCTGATTCAAGCTCAAATTCCGAAAGCTTCATATAGCTTTCATCTTCTAATCCTAGATGGTTGCCAATAACGGCATTCTGAATTCGATTGTTGCGCATCGCAGCATTTTTTATTTGCAAAACGTATTTTCCTCCCTTATATATGATCAAAGAGGTGCCTGACTCCTTGAGAAGATCAAGTGCGAAATCGATCTCGTTGACGCATGAAACAAGATAAAGTTTATCGTCGTTATCGGCCAACATGGTATTGGTTCTTGCTGCTAAATCCTGAAAGGCCATGATTCCTGGAATCGTTACAACCGTTAGTTCGGGTATGAGTTCTTTTAAGCAAACATAGTATGAATTAAATGAGGAGTATAAGTTTGGATCGCCTAATGTAATTATTGCGACGTCGGAGTTACTTTTAAGGATATCAGCAATTAGTATCGAATTTTGGCTGTATGACGCTAATGCGTCCTGATCAATAGACATTTTTAGCCTTTTAATTTTTATCGAGTCATCGACTGCGTTAAGTATCGACTCTGCCCTCCCAGGAGTGTCTAAATCTACAGCAGGGGCAAATACGAAATCTACTTTTTTTAATATATTTAGAGCTTTTAGGGTAAGAAGTTGTGGGTCTCCCGGGCCGACCCCAACGCCGTATAGCGTTCCACAGCTTGAAGAGTCAAAGCCCTGCGAGTTGGGATCTGGTAAAGCATCGTCTAAATTGGCCATAAATTAATCTTAAGGCAGATTTCTATATAAAATTTTAGACTTCCTCAAATTTAAGTTGCTATTAGCATATAACTCCTTGTTAAAACTTAATTATTTTAAGTAAATTGAGTTAAAACTAAGTTGTTAACTGTTTGTATCGATTAGCTTTCTTTAAAAAATGTGAAACGGGAGTAGAATCCGAACCAAAATGTAAGTGAAGGTAGGACCCAAAGACCTCTTTGTATTGAAATCCTGATTTTTTAATACCATGTCTGGAGTTAAAAACTGCTACATTACCTGATGGGCTACTATTTGTGTAGTGATATTCATGCCCTTTTAATATCCCACCAGCAGGTGAGATACAAGTATCTCTAATAATATTGGCACTGACATATCCTAGGGTTAACTTATCGGTTATCTTAACATTCGTTGGTAATACACCCGCCATCGGTTCGTCGTTTAGAGTTTTTGAAAGCAACAGCAATCCACCACATTCAGCAAAAATAGGTATCCCTTTTTTCGCCAATACTTTAAGATTCACAAGCAAAGGTTTGTTATTAGCAATTTCTTTGGCAAATATTTCAGGAAATCCTCCACCTATGTATATACCCTGAATGTTATCTGGTAACGATTCGTCTCTTAGAGGATCAAAATAGTGGAGTTCAGCGCCTAGTTGTTCAAATCGTTTGAGGTTAATTCCGTAATAGAAGTTAAAACTTTTACCTTTTGCGACCGCAATATTTATATCTTTTACAACTGGTTTTATGCAATAAGGGGTGGCCACAAGTGGGGGAGCAGTTTTAGAAATCTCTACTATCTTGTTAAAGTCTAAAGTAGAAGAAACTGTATTTGTAATGTACTCCAATCGTTTTAGAGCTTTGTCGTCAAATTCGTCGACGGGGATAAGTCCCAAATGTCTTGACTCTAACAGTAGATTCTTATTTCTGAATACGTGTCCAACAATCGGTATATTTAAAGCGTAAAAGGCTTGATTAAGACTTCTCAGGTGTGATTCGTTTGCGACATTATTTAATATTATTCCGTTTATCTTTAGAGCTTTATTTATATTAAGGAAGCCAAATACTGAAGCTACGCTTGATCCTACTGTCGATTTAGTGTCCACGACTAATATAACTGGTGTTTTGGTAATTGAAGCGATATGAGCTGTAGATCCAAAAGGTAAGAACCTAGTACTTCTACGTAATCTATAGTCGTAACTTAAAGATTCGTCAATTGAAGCGCCGTCAAAAAGACCTAGTACTCCTTCGATTATAGTTATATCGATTCCGCTACTATTCTCAACTAAAAGCCTATTTACGTGAGACTCTCCGGAGATAAATGCATCCAAATTGATAGAATCTTTACCCGTTATAAACTTATGAAACATTGGGTCTATAAAATCTGGACCCACTTTTGCTCCCGATACAGTGAAACCTAATTGCATAAGCTTTGCTAATATCGCTATGGTAATAGTAGTTTTTCCAGAACTTGAAGCCGTAGCTCCGATAATCAGTCTTCCCATTGGCTAAACAAAAGTTGCAATCGCAGAAAACCTAGCGACAAGCTCAGTATTCGATTCCTTTTTTCGCTTTAATTCCCTTGTCGTAGACATGTTTGATCTTTCTCATTTCAGTAACAGTATCAGCAAGTTCTATCAGTTCGTACGGGGCATAACGACCTGTAAGAACAACATTAGTTTTGGGAGACCTATTTTTAATGGCTGAAACTACTTCATCGACATCTACCCAACCATATTTAACTATATAGGTAATCTCATCTAAAATTAACATGTCATAAGTTCCCGAAAGAAGTTTTTGTTTAGCTTGTTCAAAAGCGTGTTTACCCTTGGCCACAGTTTCGTCTATGTCTTTAGACTCCCAAGTAAAACCGTCACCTAAAGACTGCCACTCAATGCCGAGCTGGTCTGCAAGTTTTTTTTCGCCAATTTTCCACTTTCCGCCTTTTACAAACTGAATAACAGCGGTGTTCCATCCCCTTGCCCAACTTCTAACCATAATACCGAAAGCGGCAGATGACTTACCTTTTCCTTCGCCTGTATTTAAAAGTACTATTGAATCAACTCTTGGCATAGTTAAAGATTACTAGATTTAACCAGTTGGATGAAAAAGTTCAACCAGCTGTTGTTTAGGTGGTAGTTTATCGGCGGGATCTTCTAAGATAGTTTAATTTAAAAAAGTAGGATCTATGCTAAGAGCATGCAAGTGATATTGTCACAAAGATAGCACTAAGAGCTATCATCTCAAATAGAGGTTATGGAACTAATTAGCCTGTAGAAATTACAACTTCTGATACATATGTTTTAGGTCGAATGGGGAAGATACATATCGAGCTGTGCGTAGAAGTAATTTACTTAGATTAGACAAATTACTTTAACCTAAATCCACCGAAATTTAGGTGGATATCTCAAATCTAGCAAAATTTGGCGTTAGCAAACAGTAAATATACAGCCATCATCACTTACTCTCAAATTTGGGCGTGAAGTATC
>JAJYVQ010000181.1 GCA_021791915.1 Actinomycetes bacterium
AGCCCAGTTGCCTAACGGTATGGAAAAGACTATTTCGATCCGAGAACTTATGGATACTTGGATTTTTCAAGGTGGGTACCCTTTCATAGCAGTCGAACAAGAATTAACGGATGCTGTCGACGTTTCTCAAAAGCCATTTTTTTACGAAAACCAAGGAAAAATTGGATCTAAATGGATTGTTCCTTTGGTTATACGTGAACTAAATGATACCAAAACAGATCCAAACGGTATACATTTTGCTTTGGAAAATCAGTCAGCTTCGGTCAAACTTGACGGTAACTCAGCGGCGATCAGCGCAAATGGTAACGGATACGGATTTTACAGAACATCGTACTCACCTAATTTATTCAAAAAACTTTTAGACAACTACTTATCTCTGAGCACATTAGAGAAATTCAATCTAATTTCGGACTCTTGGGCAGTTACAGTTAAAGAGAAAGACAGTTTGGATGAATTCCTTCAATTGGCTAAGTTAATGGCGGATAAGGAGATCTTTGACAGCAATATGTGGTCGATAGTCGTATCTGCTTTAAACTCACTTTTTAAAGCGGGTGACGAAACTGACATTGTCGAGATACAGAATACTTGTGCACTGCTGTTAAACCCAATAATTGAAAAAATCGGAATAGGTGCAAAACCAGATGAAAAAGATACCGAAAGATCCTTTAGGGCACTGATCTATCAGTCGCTCGGAAAAGTTGGCAACAGCGACAAGATTCAAAAAGATGCAGTAGAAAAATTTAACTTGTTAATTGCAGAAGGACAGCTTGAAGACCCAGATTTAATGGGTGCAGTTCTGGAAGTAGTAGCTCATCTCAACGATAAAAAAGACTACCAAAAGATATATGAGGGATATTTAGACCCGAAAAGCCCCCAAGATGAAATGAGATATTTGATGGCTCTTTCTTCATTTCACCACTCTGAGCTTTTAGAAAATACTCTGAAAATGACATTGACTGAAATAAGAACGCAAAATGCTCCGTTTGTTATTCAGTCCATGCTATTTGACAGAAATGTCCAAAAGGCTACCTTTGATTTTATGGTTAGCAATTTTGATACAATGGTTAATAAGTACCCGAGCCCCACTATTCCCCGAATGTTAGACGGACTAAGAGGGCTGACAACTTTGGATAACGACTCAAAACCAATCTTTCTAAATAAAGTTAATGAGTTCCTCAAGACCCGACCAATTGAGTCATCTAATTTAACCGTGATACAAGCAAAAGAAAGACTTGAAATTGGTATAAAATTCAATATTAGGATCAAATCTAAGTTGAAACATTTGCACAGTCTTGTTAAGTAATACAGTTACCGTTTAATTCAATCAACTAAACAGGCCACACGGTAACAGATCTTAAAAAAATAACTATAAGATATACATCTAGGAAACAAATTGGACCCCAGAAACGACATGGCACACATTGAAGGTAGGCTGACATATAGTCAGAAAGCAGTACTTTGGAGCTTTATCGCAAAAAACACTCCTGACATGATTGCCCTACTGAGTGGGGACGGTAAAGTATTGTGGGCATCTAGCGCTTCAGTTAACTTTTTTAAAGAAGTATTAGATACCTTCACCACTAAACCAGTATTTGACCGTATCCATCCTGACGATAGGTCGCGAGTCCTCAAAGAGTTCTCAAAAGTTACCGAACAAGAAATAAACGTCTTAGGACCAGTAATTTTTAGGTTGTTAAGCCCTGAGGGAACATGGCTTACCGTAGAAACTACAGCTTATGATCTAACAAAGAACCCAGAAATAAATGCAATTCTAGCAATTACCCGGGATGTGACATCCCGTCAGGAAGCAATTACCGAACTAGCTGAAAGCGAAGGTCGTTACCGGAGGCTCGTCGAAAGATCACCTGAACCTATGGCAGTATACAAGAATTCTACTATTGTATATGCCAATCCTTCGGCCCTAAGATTAATCGGGGCTTCTTCAATAGAACATCTCAAACAGTATAAAGTCATTGACCTAGTACATCCAGATGATCGGGAGCTAGCTAATAAAGCGTTTGAACCCGTAGACCAGGGAAACGATATGCACCCGATTGAAATCAGACTCTTAAGTCTTGATGCACAGGTGATTCATGCCGAAGTGATAGGGATTCCAATTATCTACGACGGCGAACCCGGCGTACAACTTGTCATCAGAGACATTACCGATACCAAACAGGTTAAAGCAGCTTTGGAATATCAGGCTTTACACGATCCGCTAACTGGACTTCCTAACAGGGCACTTTTTGTAGACAGAGTAACTCAAGCTCTTATAAGAAATCAGAAAACGAACAACCGAGTCGTGGTTCTGCTTGCCGATATAGATCGATTTAAAATTGTAAACGATTCGCTTAGTCATTCTGTAGGAGACCAAATACTTATAGGCGTATCACAGAGAATTAGATCGTGTTTTAGGCCATCGGATACAGTCGCCAGATTTGGAGGGGACGAATTTGTTATTCTATGCGACGAGGCTGACGATCTGACATCACTAGGTTCATTAGGGGACCGATTAATTAAAAGTCTCGACGAACCGATAGTGGTGAATAACGAACCTTTCCATATTTCAATATCAGTCGGTATCGCAGAATCCAGCGCTCACACTTTAATTGCCGACGATATAATCAGAAACGCAGATGCAGCAATGAACAGAGCCAAAGACAGAGGTCGTAGAAGATATGTAATTATGGACGAAACCAGCGGTTCTGAAATAGCAGGGAGACTTCAGTTAGAAAGTGCTTTGAGACAGGGAATTTCAAAAGGCGAACTCAGGGCTCATTTCCAACCAGTAGTGGAGTCTATGACTGGAAGAGCTATCGGAGTAGAAGCCTTGGTTAGGTGGCAAAGAGAACATGGACTTGAATCTCCCGCAACGTTTATTCCCCTCGCCGAAGATTCTGGTTTAATAGTAGCGATAGGAAACTGGATGCTAGCTGAAGCCCTAAAGCACGCCAAAGAGTGGGAAGAACTCGAAGATATCACCAAGCCTTTTAAGGTTTCGGTTAATATTTCTCCTAGGCAGTTTTTGGAACCAGGATTAGTTGAGACAGTTAAAGATATGGTAGAGGGTTCAAAACTAGACCCCACCAAAACTAGACTAGTGTTAGAGGTAACAGAAACTACCCTTATGGCTGATCCTGACGAGGCAATTACAATCCTAAAAGCATTTAATGATATGGGTGTATCTATTGCAATTGATGACTTCGGTACGGGATATTCATCATTTACATACCTTAAGAGATTCCCCGTAGAGTCCATTAAGATTGATCGTTCTTTCATCATGGGGCTCGGTAACGACAAAGACGACGAGGCGATTGTAACTGCGGTAATACAGGTAGCCAATACATTAAACTTGGATGTAATAGCAGAAGGAGTTGAAACCGATCAACAGCTCGAAAGACTCAAAGAGTTGGGATGCACAACTATTCAAGGTTTCTACTATTCCAAACCAATTCCAAGCGATACAATCGAAGATATTATAGTTTCCGATTTACCCTTAGGGAACTAATTAAATTGGTCCTATGATCTTTACTTAGTCTTTCAAATAGCAATTAGTGAGCTTATTTACTGTCTTAAGTGTATTCTTAATTATCTTTGTCGCCGAAATACCCGATAAAACAATGGTATCGTCGATATTGCTTGGTTCGAAGTACAACGGTTTGTTGGTTTGGATCGGAGCGGCGATAGCTTTTTCACTTCAAGTCACGATTTCAGTAACATTAGGAACCCTAGTGGCACTCATTCCTCATCAGACTTTAGAGATCATAATCGCAGTTATCTTTCTGCTAGGTGGTATCTACCTCATGGTAACTAAAGAAAAAGAACAACTTGAAGAGGGTGCAAGAATGACGGAAGAAAATATTCACCATTTTAGAAAAGTATTACTTATGTCATTTGGAGTCACTTTCTTAGGAGAATTCGGAGATTTAACTCAAATAATGACTATAAACCTTGAAGCAAAATATCACGAACCAATTTCGGTTGCCTTTGGAGCATTTTTGGGGTTGGTCTCGGTGGTGTCGATCGGCATAGTAGGCGGGAAATCACTTCTAAAAATACTTCCTACCGATAGAATACGAAAACTTGCTGGAGTAGTATTTATTGGATTTTTTATATACACTTTATATACAATTTTAAGATGAATTAAGGTGGTAACGAATAAATGGACCGAAAACTAATTTCTTTAGCAAATAATACAAAAGGATTTATGCCCGAAGAAGAAGGGCTTGCGCTCTACTTTAATGCTTGCAGGATTCTGAAGGACTCAAAAAACCCAATGTTAGAGATAGGGTCTTATTGTGGTAAATCTGCAATTTATCTGGGTGCTGCGACAAAAGAAAATGGATCGATACTATTTAGCGTCGATCACCACAGGGGTTCGGAAGAAAATCAGATTGGATGGGAACATCATGATACCGAACTATTTGATCCACATACGAATAAACTCGAAACTCTTTTTCAGTTTCGAAAGACTTTAACTGTTGCAGGTCTCGA
Source organism: Actinomycetes bacterium (assembly GCA_021791915.1). Taxonomy (GTDB): domain Bacteria; phylum Actinomycetota; class Acidimicrobiia; order Acidimicrobiales; family JABEUL01; genus JAJZNL01. The sequence continues at coordinate 4,495 of JAJYVQ010000181.1, forward strand.
TGACTATGTAATTCCCATCGTGGGCAACTCAAAAATTGTTGGGCGATATTGGAATATAGGGTTATCGCTATTGTTCATTGACGGAGGCCACTCATA
>JAJYVQ010000182.1 GCA_021791915.1 Actinomycetes bacterium
GCCGCAACCGGTTGATATTGGTTCGCTAGAACAAAGTTATCGTAATTCTTCGGAGTCTTCATCAAAATATATCGCATCACCGATTGTAAGGAATTTGATGAAAGATAACGGAGTGTTATTACAGGACGTTGAAGCAACTGGGTTTGGCAACAGAGTTACAGTAGACGATGTAAAACGTGCAATTGAAGAAAGGAGTATCCAAAGGATCCCTGATGTAAGTACCTCTAATACCGTTAAAGATAATGTTGCTATTCTAACTACCGATCAAAACTTAAGTGTTAAGAAAACTTCTAGAGATGACACTATGAGTAATAATCTCAAATTAACTGATAGACAGGCAAATTACCCTGGCACAAATGGGGAAGATGAGTATATAGAATTTAATAACATTCGTCGGATTACTGCTGAACACATGATTCAGTCAAAACATACTGCGCCTCACTCATCAATCATCGCAGAAGTTGATTTTGAACTAGTCGAAAAAGCTAAAAGTAGTTTTGCTGACCATCACTTGATTGGCCAGGATGTTCATTTGACTTATTTGCCGTTTGTTGCAAGAGCTACAATAGAAGCCTTAAAGTTATATCCAAATCTAAACGCTTCAGTTACTGAAGACGGATTAGTAATCCATAAGCACATAAATTTAGGGTTTGGAGTCGATTTAGATTCAAACGGTCTAATCGTTCCAGTAATTCACGATGCCGATCGCCTTTCAGTTATAGGCTTGGGGGCAGCTATATTTGATTTAGCATATAGGGCAAGACATAAGAAATTAAGTGTTGACGAACTCGTTGGAGGAACATTTACGATAACAAATACAGGACCGTATCATACATTACTTACACTTCCTATCATAAATCAGCCAGAAGTGGGAATATTAGCTACTGATTCCATAAAAAGACGTCCAGTTGTCTTATCAAATAACGGTGAAGAACTCATTGGAATACATTCAACGGGGTTAATTGGTATTACGTTTGACCATCGAGCAGTTGACGGTGCATACTCTGCCAGGTTTATCTCTACTGTTGCGGAGATTATCGCTACTCACGATTGGGTCGGAGAACTTTGAAGCAGTTGCAAGTCGGCTTTTTTGAAATTATCAGTTAAATTAGTGTTATGACCTATTCTATTAGGCCTGAGTTGCCAAACTGTAACAGTAATCACCATGCTTTTAGGATGCTCAATATCCGATGGATAGGACAGCTTGAGTACAATCAGGCACTTTTTTTGCAGAGATCACTGTTTAAAAGTAAGTTTGATTACTTGCTACTATTAGAGCATCCACCTGTTTATACTTTTGGTCTAAGGTACCAAAACAATAATATATTTAAAAACGTTGTAGACAGTTCAAGTTTTTTAAATGTGGCTTCTGCAATAACAGATCGGGGAGGGGATGTAACTTTTCACGGCCCAGGACAGCTAGTCGGGTATCCCATAATCACAATTGGGCCCGAAAAGGCAAAGATCAAATCGTATGTAAACTTACTAGAAGAAGCTTTGATAAAAACTTTAGAAAGATTAAATGTTAAAGATGCGAAACGGCTTGAAGGTAAACCGGGAATATATTTACAATCGAAATTAGGCAACTTAGAAAAAATTGCTTCAATCGGAATCAGAGCCAAAGAAGGTAGAGTAATGCACGGTTTTGCGTTGAACAATACGGTCGATCTTGACTATTTTAAATCAATAATTCCATGTGGCCTACAGGATGTGTCGATGACCTCTCTTCTAAATGAAGGTATCAAAATATCAAAGGAAGATTTAATCAACGAAGTCATTGCAAGCTTTAAAGAAGTTTTTGCTGATACATTTAATGATGTCAACTATAGGCATGTGGCCGATGACCTTGATACATATAAAAATATTGATCCTGAGATTGTAAACATTTCAACGTCTGATAGCATTTTAAAACAGCAAGATCAGGTCGATATGAAGTTATCACCAGAGTATTTATCACCAGATGATTTGTTACCAGATGATTTGTCACTGGAGCAATCAACTCGAAATATATTTGCTTCGAGCTCAAAGGAAATATCTTCAAGTGTTTCGGATCATGAAAAATACCAAAACAATTATAAAAATAATTTTGATGCAGTTCCTAAGTCATATATAAGATTGGCAAGGTCTAAATCTGATTTGACGGTAGCAAAACCCTTTAAGAGCACGAAACCCGACTACCTTAAGAAAAATATGCGAGTTACAAGAAAGGTGATTGAATTAAGATCGAGATTAAACACTCTTAATTTGGTGACAGTATGTCAGGAAGCGAGTTGCCCTAATATTTCAGAGTGTTGGTCTGAGTCAACAGCAACGTTTATGATTGGCGGCGACATTTGTACGAGGGCCTGTGGATTCTGCAACGTTAAAACTGGAAAACCAAATAAGTTGGATAACGAAGAGCCCCTAAGAGTTGCACAGGCTGTAAAAGAGCTTAATTTGAAGTATGTAGTTATCACTAGCGTGGACAGGGACGACTTGGATGACTTGGGGGTGTCTCATTGGGTTGAAACTATTAAAGTCGTAAGAGAAATAAGTCCGACAACAAAAGTCGAGGTTTTAATTCCAGATTTTAAAGGCAGAATAGAGGTTATCGATACTTTGATTCAAAGTCATCCAGATGTAATAAATCACAATTTGGAAACAGTTGCTAGGTTACATAAAGCTGTCAGACCATCTGCTGGATACGGTAAGTCGATGAGCCTTTTAGCCCAGTGTAGTGAGTCAGGAATACCGACTAAGTCAGGAATCATGGTTGGTTTGGGAGAAACCGATGAAGAAGTTTTGGATTTGATTTGCGACCTTGCTGCAATTGGAGTTTCAATAGTTACCATAGGTCAGTATTTGCGTCCAACAAAGCGTCATTTACCTGTGCTAAGGTACGTAACTGCGGAGTCTTTTGAGAAATTTAAGCGATTTGGCGAAAGTTTGGGGATTAATCATGTTGAGGCGTCACCGTTTACACGCTCCAGTTATCATGCAGGTAATCTTGAAGAATATCTGAGGTAAATAGGCCGGTTTGATTGCTTTATTAATTAGTAAGAATATTAAAGTTGGCATGTTACTTCTATTGTCTACTTTATAAAAAACATAAATAGAGAAATTCGGGATTGATATTACTAAAATTGTTTTAGCTTTTCTACGGTAGCATTCTGCGTATTAGTAGAAAACCTTGATATATAATTGGAGTTTAATTGTCAGGTAATTGTGGATAAATCATGGAACTGGGAATAGAAAATAAAGTCGCATTAGTTACAGCCTCTTCAAAAGGATTGGGGTTTTATAGTGCTGTAGCACTTGGCTTGGAAGGTGTAAAACTAGTTATAAATTCCAGTGATGCGGGACATTTGGCAGATGCAGCATCGATACTAAAAGGGATGGGAATTGAAGTTACAGCGATTCAAAGTGATCTTAAAGACCCTAAAGTTCCCGGAAAACTTATAGAAAATACAGTTGAAAAATACGGTTCAGTAGATATTGTAGTAGCCAATGCTCCTGGGCCAAAAATATCTCATTCGCTTGATCTGTCGGACGAAGATATTGTCGAGGCTGTTAATAATAATATGCTTACAACGGTCAGGCTATTTCGATCAGCAGCTGATATTATGAAAAAACAGAATTGGGGCAGACTGATATCGATATCATCATTTAGCATAATGGAAGCTATCCCTAATTTGGCTCTATCTAACCTTTCAAGAAAGTCACTTTTTGCTTGGATTAAAACTGCAGCATTTGATTTAGGTAAAGAAAGGTATAATGTTACAATAAATTCTGTATGTCCGGGGGTTCATTTAACGGATCGCATTAAACAACTACACGAAGACACAACAGAATTAAGGACGGGGGATCCAGAAGATTTTGGTAAAATAGTTGCTTTTCTTGCTTCTAAACAGGCTGGAAATATAAACGGTGCGGCAATTGTTGTAGATGGGGGAGCAACGTTAAATATTTGACTAAAATACCTAATTGGTTAACAACTATTTAATTGTATACATCATTAACTGCGGTATCAAAGTTTATTGCATTGAAAAAGCTTTAGTAGCTAGTTTTATCTAAAGCAATTTCGATAGTTTGGTGTTGGAGTAGTGACTGCTCGGAATATATTAAGTGAATAATATTTATTTGCTTGCACCTTTAGGAAATCGAACTTATAAAAGTTTGGTGTCAAAATTATATTTGCAACCATATTTCATAATTACTCTACGTACAACATAAATCATTGAGCTAACCTAAAAATTGATGTTTTATTAAAAATATAGATAAGAAAGTTGTAATGATCCCTAAAGTGTTCAATTACTTACTAAGCTACAAAGTATTTTGCTTTAGGGTGATGGCAAACTATAGCTAGCGTAGTTTGTTCTGGATGCAACTGAAATCCTTCGCTTACGGTGACCCCGATTTTATCGCCATTAAGTATATTAACCACTTTTTCGTTGTCCTCCAAGTTAGGACAAGCAGGATACCCAAAAGAATATCTTCCTCCTCGATATTTCTGCCTAAATAGCCCTATGAGATCGGGGCCATCTTGGTCTGCAAATCCCCACTCTTCTCTAATTCGCCGATGCCAATATTCAGCTA
>JAJYVQ010000183.1 GCA_021791915.1 Actinomycetes bacterium
TATATTTGACAACTATTCTTTGGCTCTAAAAAATGTCATTAGCTATCTCAATGCTAACTATGACAAACCCAAAGGTGACTCTGATTTTGTTTGGAGGCAAGCCATTAAAGCTAAGGCGTTAGATGTCACGAGGGGAATGCTTCCGGCTGGATCGCTTTCAAATGTCGGCATATATGGATCAGGTCAGTCTTTTGAGCTATTGATTTTGAAGCTGAGGGCATCCTTGTTGCCAGAAGCCAACTATTATGCAAAAATGATCACACATGAGCTTAAAAAGGTGATTCCCTCTTTTTTGAGTAGGGTAGATAGAAAAGACAGAGGGGTGGCTTGGACAGACTATTTTGCTCAAAATTCGAAGAACCTTGAGATCCTGTTAAACGAGACATTGGCGGATTCGAATTCCAAACAAGGAAATGACGAGTTTCAGGGTTCAGATATTCGAGAATCTTCCGTTGAGTTGGTTAAATACGATAAGGACGGGCAGGACAGGATTGTAGCTGATATTCTGTATTCGGGTTCATCTCTTTGCTTGGCAGAACTGTTTAATAAAGTCAAACAACTATCTTTTGAGCAGAAACGTCAAATATTTGCAACTTATGTCGGAGATAGACAAAATAGGCGACACAAGCCAGGAAGAGCGTTTGAAGCCGCTGTTTACGAATTTGATATAGTTTCAGACTATGGGGCCTTCAGAGACTTACAACGACACAGAATGCTGACGGTTGAATGGCAATCTTTTACTCCTAAATTAGGTTGGTCGGTACCCGAATTTATAGAAAAGTCAGGACAGGCTGATTTGTACCAAAAGACATTAACTACCTCTAAAAGACTTTATGAAAAATTGGTTGATAAATTTCCACAACAGGCTTCTTATGCACTGTGTCTTGGGTTTAATGTCAGATATAGGATGACAATGAACGCTAGAGAAGCTATGCACCTAATTGAGCTAAGAACATCTCCGCAAGGGCACAGTAGCTACAGATATATCGCCCAACAGATGTACAATTTGATCTTAAATAAGGCAAAGCATAACTTGGTGGCTAACTCAATGAAATACGTTGATTTTAGTGAAAACGACTTTGAACGCCTCGATTCACTAAGGCAGAATGAAAAAAAGGTGGCTGTGACAATGAAACACAACATAGCTAATTCCTAACTAAGAATTCGCATGTACCATAATAGTTTGGTGTTTTATTAATTAGTTAATTAAATGTTTTAGGAAATGCCTTTTTAGGAAAAGTCAGTTTTGAAAAAGTCGTTGTAAACCCTACTGCTTGATTAATTTCGGTTCTTTCGAACTCGTGAAATAATCCTGTTTTTTGGTAAAATTTGCATAACTAAAGTGGTTTTTATTTGTAAACCGTTTTATCCTAGCTGTAGGTATAAAAAGTCCGATCGCCAATAGCGTCATTCCCAGCATTCTAAAAAATGTCACTGCAACTACGTCGTGGGAAAAGGAAAACGGATCGATTGGAAGCAAAATTCCATTCAGCCACAGAATTCCGACGCAGCTAAAGAAGTTAGCGAATTGATCCTTTGTGGAAACAATAAAACATATTATTGGAATAAAACAAAGCATATAGTGATATTCTGAAAGCGTGCCACACAGAAATGTCCACAACAAGATTAGTGTCGCCTCAACTGTAATCCTAAAGTCATTTTCCAGTAGCAACTTATCTAGATTTACGAAGGCAATGACAATTAAAAGCGTTATGAATAGGCGGATTAGATCGATTAGCAAGGAATCTAGTTTCAAATAGCGCAAGATTCCCACATAGGCGCTGTTAAATATAATTCCGCTTCCCGATCTGTTTAGTACGCTAGGTAACTTTGAAAACACCTTGTTCCATTGGGGAATAGTAGGTAGGGATGCAACAAAACCGATCACGAATAACAAGATCCCAAAACCCAAAGATTTATATTTACGGTGAACTAGGTAGATCAGACCAATAAAAATGAGCATCGGTTTAACCATGAGGCTTATCGCTAAAACTGCTACTGAGCTTGTCCATCGATCTATGGATATTAAATAAAGCTGAACTACTAACAAAAATACTATGAAAGCTGTTAGATTTCCCAATTCAAGTTCGCCCTGAAAAGTTTGGGAAAAGTAAAAGATTAGAGCTATTAATGAGGCTTCCAGGGATAATATCCTAATATGCGCTAATTTATAAGACAATAACAAGATAGCAAAATATAAGACAGTATTTACGATTACAGCGAGGATAGATATAGTTTTTTTATGAAAGTATGCAATTGGAAGTAAAAAAAGAGCAGAAGGTGGAGGGTAGACGAACCCTTTTAGCCCATAAGGCGAATGTCCGTTTTTCAACAGCACTTCGGCTTTGTATAGGATTGCTATGTCAAAGCCCATAGGCTGGTGTAATAAGCCAAGGGTAAATTTTAAATAAAGGGTTATAGCGAGTACCCAAATAAAAACTGAGGTAATCCTAACCAATCTGGAGTTACTCATAACCACAATTTTAGAGGTTCAAAGACAAACTATTTTAGCAAATAAAACATGAAATTAGACTTGCAAAATATATGTTAATGTAGTTAACTGTTAATGTCCCTTCAGAATATGTTTTTGACGTCGACTGTAGGGGCTGTTGCGAATGGCAGAGTTATTTTGAGCAGCTCAGTAGATAACATCAAGGCAATTTTGGTGGTTCCAAAAGTTGCTCAAAATCTGCCGATTACTAATTGTGTTGTTTGCCACAGGTAGTACTTCAGCGAAGAAATTTAGCTATAAGTGTTACCGTGGCGATATGAACTTGCTATTATTCTAGGTAAACATATTAGGTATTTCGTAAGGTCACTACTTACTGTACAAGTATTAAAGTTAGAAATAAGTCAGAATATAAGCCAATCAGTATTATTTATTAAAGTCTAATATTACAAATGTAATTTATACAAGGAGTGTAATGCCAAGAAAGAAATCTGATCCGTTCGAAGAAAATGAGCCTGAACTATCCGAAGACTTAGAAGATATCCAAGACTTAGAAGATCTAGAAGATATTGAAGACTTAGAAGATCTAGAAGATATTGAAGACTTAGAAGATCTAGAAGTTGCCCTTGATGACGATGAAGATATCGATGACGACGATGAAGACGAAGAAGACACGCTGGATGAAGATGACGTATACGAGGCCGAATCCAGTGTCGAAGTTTTAATTAAACAAAATTTAGAAATCAAAGAGCATATAGATGACGATGAAGATATTGAATATTTAATTGACGACGATCCAATAGATGATATTGCCGACGTAATTCCTAAACAAGACGATGAATTTACCTGTAGCTCCTGTTTCTTGGTAAAAAAATTAAATCAACTTGCTGACAAAAAAAAGAAAATATGTTTGGACTGTATTTGAAGTGCCAGATATAAGTAAACTAGTAACTTTGCGTGTACCGGGTATTTGGATTAATTTGAATAAATATTATTTCCGATATTAAGCTATTTGATATTTAACTTAAATTTAATTGTATTATGACTAATAAAAATGTTTTCGACAAATTAGTAGACATTACAATCTATGCTCCCATAGGTTTTATTAAGCTTGCTTCAGATGCTGTGTCTCACGCCTCTGAAGTTGGTAAAGCTACATATGAATCTAAAACACACATGGCCAAAGCTGTTGGCAAGATGGCTGCTGAATTTGGCTCGAAACAGGTTCAAGCACAAGCTTCAACTGCCATTAAGCAGATTAAAGACAAGATTAGTAGTTCTGTTATAAATCCGGGGGTAAATGTTGCCTCAAAAAAGAATGTGACGCAGGACGACAATAGTGAATCGGTAATTCAATACAAAAAAGCAAAAGTTAACCCCAACAAACTTGACATAGATAACGGTAATAAACTTTATAATGAAGATTTAAACTTAGAATCATCTAAAGTGGATGTATCCGATTTGGGTATTTCAAGCTATGATACTCTAGCAGCGTCACAAGTGATTTCGCGATTGGATAATCTTCCTAAAGAGCAACTATCTAAAATTTTTGAATATGAACGATCTCACAGAAAACGACGTACTGTTCTAGCAAAGTTAGAATCGATTCTGGTTTAAAAAGAACCGGATATATTCTTTTGTATCATCTTCTGACTGTTATTTAGCTGAATTGAAATACAGTGGTTCTTACTCTTTAATCTTAAAATTTTGGTGATTCAGTGGAAAAAGCAATCGATTTATCTCAATTTAAAATATCTCATTTTAACAGTAGTAATCAAATACCTGCTGAACATATTATCGCTATCAACGGATTAAAGCATCTAGAAATAAAAGCTCTGTTGGATAAGCGGGGAGCAGATGTGATGTTAGATACAATCAGCCATTATTCAGAACATGGCCAGCAGTTTTTGACCCTAACTTTAGAATCAGAATTAATTGGATTTGTTGAATTCACAATAGTTGATTGCACAATAAAAATCTTATACATTGTTATAGAGCGCTCTTACAGAAGGCGAACCTTAGGAAGCTTTTTGTACAATAGACTTGTAGAAATTGGGGAAACAAT